>JBFEWU010000117.1:0-12221 GCA_041546215.1 Draconibacterium sp.
AATCCCCCAAATGGGCATCACAATATCATATTCGACGTTCAGGTCTTTCCCCCATAAGACTTTACCCGATGCCGCATCAAAGCAATAAAAGTGCCCCATGCTTCCCAACGAATAGGCTTTACCATCATTGACCACCACCGAAGCCCTGGGACCGGCCGGGTAACCAATTCCCAAATATTCGCAATCGTAAGAATACTCCCAAATCTTTTCCCCGCTTTCCGCATCGAAACACAATACCCGCTCAACTGAATTTGGTTTCTCAATGCGGTCAGTAACATATACTAGCCCTCTGGCAACAGTTGGTCCTGAATACCCCGGATTTATGGGTACACTCCATTTCACCGGAATCGTCTCTGATTCAAACTTTTCGATAATTCCCGTTTCTGTCCAAACAGCATTGCGGTCGCTTCCCCGCCAATCAGGCCAGTCCTGGGTTTGAGCAATTGAATGAACAGAGAATAGGATTAACGAAAAAACGAATAATTTCAACTTCATGTGACAGCGATTTATGGTTTTCGCCGTAAATATAAGATTATTGTAGCACAGAATTTGTAGAAATTACGGATTCGGTTTCAAGTCGTACAATCCATTGCAAAATTTACCATGGCCGTTTCACCTGAATCCGGAATATGTACCGGAACTTTATAATGAGTGTCAAAAGTTCAAATGGACCACCTCGCAACAAACTATCGGGATATCAAATAAGGATTTCTGTTTTTTTTGCGACACAAGCATGGGAGTATTTTGTGCATTTGTCCCATGGGCTCTTCCTCAAACTGGTTTGTCTGCGCAAAAAAATTTAAAAGCGGAGTCGAAGCATTGATTAATTATTATTGTCTATTGATGAAACAGGATTTACAGATATTCAGATTTCCGGATCTTCAGATAACTTGCCAACAATGACAACCACAAAGACGTTCTCCACTCACTGCGTTCGCGTTGTCAGGTTCTCAAGTTGTCAAGGAAAAGTCCGAAGTCCGAAGACAACAAGAATTGATTAATGTTTACTGATTAATGGCTCCGTGGCCCTCTTTGAGAACTCCGTGAACCTCTGTGTTTGGTTTTTTAAACCGCAGAGCGCACAAAGAAGATACGGAGTTGCGCAGAGGAGAAGAACGCCAGGGGTAAAGAATTGCCCACTCACTGCGTTCGCGTTGCCAGGGTTGTCAGGTTTGCATTATTGATCGGATAACAACGACAACGATGACAACAATGACAACAAAACTGATCACTGATCACTGTTTACTGAACACTGCTTCTTTGTTCTTTGTTCTTTGTTCTTATCCAGACTCAAGTAGCTGCAATAAATTGCTGGGTTTTAAACCAAAAACCAGATAAAAAAGTCAAGTGATTTTATTTATCGTAGTTGAATCCTTTTAAATGATGTCCCATGCGATCGCGCTTGGTTTTCAAATATTTTTGGTTATACTCATTGGGTTCCACTTCCATGGGTATAATTTCAATTACTTCCAGTCCATATCCTTCAAGTCCCACTCGCTTTACAGGATTATTGGTAAGCAAACGCATTTTGGTCACGCCCAGGTTCGAGAGAATTTGTGCTCCAACTCCATAATCGCGTTCGTCGGCTTTAAATCCCAGATGAATATTTGCTTCCACCGTATCCAGTCCCTGATCCTGAAGCTTGTATGCCGCTATTTTATTGAGAAGTCCAATACCACGCCCCTCTTGCATCATATAAACAACAACACCTTTACCAGCATCGTTAATTAGCTCCATTGATTTATGCAGCTGGTCACCACATTCGCAACGTTTCGAGCCAAAAATATCACCAGTCATACACGAGGAGTGTACCCGCACCATAATTGGTTCGTTGGCATCCCACTCACCTTTTATCAAAGCCACGTGCTCAGCACCATTGGACTTCTGACGGAAAGGCACCACCCTGAACTCGCCCCAGTCAGTAGGCAGCGAAACTTCCTCTCCCCTATCAATCAAGCTCCCGCTTTGAAAAAGAAACGAGATCAGGTCTTTTATGGTAACAATCTTTAAATTATGCTTTTGACCAAACTTATAGAGCTCCGGTAAGCGGGCCATTGTTCCATCCTCACTCATAATTTCCACAAGAACACCGGATGGTTTCAGTCCTGCCAATCGAGCCAGGTCCACAGCTGCCTCAGTATGGCCGCTTCTGCGCAACACACCCCGCTCTTTTGCTTTTAAGGGGAAAATATGCCCTGGACGTCCCAATTGTTCCGGTCGCGTTTTTTCATCAACCAGCATTTGAATCGTTATAGCCCGGTCGCTGGCTGAAATTCCTGTAGTCACTTCGGGATGAATGGCATCTACCGAAACAGTAAAAGCAGTTTCGTTCGAAGATGTATTTTTACCCACCATCACTTCCAGGTCCAACTCGCTACACCTCTTTTCAGTTAAAGCCACACATATTAATCCACGAGCCTCTTTCGCCATAAAGTTCACAATTTCAGGCGTAATTAACTCGGAGGCAATTATTAAATCCCCTTCGTTCTCTCTGTCTTCATCATCTACGACGATTACCATCTGACCTTTTTGGATGGCTGCAATCGCTTCGGGGATGGTGTTAAGTTTTATATCTGTCATATCTGCCTTTTCTGTTCAGCGGCAAAATTACAAACTTTTATGAAACAGAAAGTATGATATTTACCTATGATTGCAAGGAAATAACATTAGACCCATTTGCAAACAATATTACGCTGGCTTGTTATACTGATAATACTTAACTTTAGAATTCTTAAAGAACGAGCATAAATGAAAAAGATACTCATCCTATTTGCCCACCCGGCATTTCATAAGTCGCGTATTAATAAAGCCCTAATCAGTGCCATTAAAAATATGGAAGGCATTAGCGTTAATAACCTGTACGAAAAGTATCCCGATTTTTTTATCGACATAAAAACTGAACAAAAGCTTTTGCTTGAACACGATGTGATTGTTTGGCATCATCCGCTTTATTGGTACAGTGCACCCGCCATACTTAAAGAGTGGATGGATCTGGTTTTGGAACATGGATTTGCTTATGGTGCAAAAGGACGTGCATTGCAAGGTAAATGGGCAATTTCAGCCATTTCAACTGGTGGGAGAAAAGAAATATATTCTTCGAGTGGAAGCAACCGTTTTACCGTAAATCAGTTTTTGGCTCCTTTCAACCAATCGGCTACCTTGTGCAGAATGAAATATTTGCCACCTTTTGTGGTTCACAGTTCTCACACCCTATCGGAAAGCGAACTTAATAAGCACTGCATGGATTATAGAAAAATGATTCTGGCACTGCGCGATGAAAAATATGAGGAAAGCCGTTTTGAACAAACTGAATATATAAACAACATAATTTAATGAGATGCATAACCACGATTTCTTTTTAAGTGCTTTAATCTATCTCGGGGCTGCGGTAATTTCAGTACCAATCGCTAAAAAACTGGGACTTGGCTCAGTATTGGGCTATCTGCTGGCCGGAATTCTTATCGGTCCCTTTGTCTTCGGATTGGTGGGCACTGAAGCTGGCGAGGTGATGCATTTTGCCGAGTTTGGCGTTGTATTAATGCTATTTCTAATTGGACTTGAACTGGAACCCGCTTTATTATGGAAAATGCGGCGGTCGATATTTGGCTTGGGTGGTTTACAGGTGATTATAACCGCAAGTGTTATTGCCCTTGCTGCCCATATCTTTCATTTCGAAATAAGCCGGGCGATTGCAATCGGATTAATTCTTGCCCTTTCATCTACAGCGATTGTGCTGCAAACCTTAAGCGAAAAGGGCCTCACACGAAATGTTGCAGGCCGTTCTGCCTTTTCGGTATTGTTGTTTCAGGATATGGCTGTCATTCCGATTTTAGCCATTATTCCCGTACTGGCAGCAGTTGGGGTACCTGCCGACCTGTCAGGTTCGGCTTTAAACGACATTGACGGCGTTGCCGCCATGCCCGGATATTTGCAATTACTTATAATTATTGGTACCATGTCGTTAATTGTAATTCTGGGGCGTTTTGCTGCCAGGCATGTTTTTCGTCTGATTGCCGAAACCGGATTACACGAAGTTTTTGTGGCACTTGCACTGCTGCTGGTAATTGGGATTGCACTTGCCATGGATGCCATTGGCCTATCTCCTGCCCTTGGAACTTTTGCGGCCGGCGTTGTTTTAGCCGACAACGAATATCGCCATGAATTGGAGACGACCATCGATCCGTTTAAAGGATTACTGCTGGGATTGTTTTTTATTTCGGTGGGAGCCAGCATAAATTTTAAATTACTTGTTTCTGAGCCATTAACAATTATCAAGTTCGTTTTTATTTTGATTTTCATCAAATTTATCGTTCTGCTTTTCCTGGGCCGAATGTTTCGGCTGAAAAAAGGCTACGAATTTTTGTTCGCATTTTTATTGGCCCAGGCCAGCGAGTTCAGTTTTATATTAATCTCTTTTTCGAAACAAAATAATCTATTCGACGAAGCAACAGCGGCTATTATGTTATTAATCGTTACCCTTTCAATGGCAGTTTCACCCCTGCTTTTAATATTAAATGAAAAACTGGTGAATCCTATTTTGGCACGCTGGCAAAACAAACTGGAATACGATGACATTAAGCAAGAAGAAAATCCGGTGATTCTCGCCGGATTTGGACGTTTTGGATTAGCAATTGGTCGTATTCTTCTGGCAAATGGATTCAAAGTTACCATCATCGACAGCAATCCAAGCAACGTTGAAACGCTTCGCAAATATGGATTCAAACTCTATTTTGGTGATGTAACCCGTCCGGCTGTTCTTGAAAAAGCCGGGATAAAAAATGCACGATTACTTATTTTAAGTATGACGGAAAGAGATTTTGGTTTAAAAGTGTCAAAGTATGTTCGGGAAAAATATCCGGATGTTGAGATTCTGGCACGTGCCAAAGATCTTTTTCATGTTTTCGAATATTTTAATCTCGATGTAAATAACGTTCAGCGGGAAATGTTCGATTCGGCCACCGAATTGGGGCAAAAAGCCTTAACCCACCTTGGGCTTTCGCGGTACGAAGCTTATCGGGCAACCCGAACATTTAAGCACCACGAAGAACAGGTAATTCAGGAATTATACAAGCATTGGATGGAAGACGAAAACCATTTTATTCAGGAAACACGTCGTTTTGCAGAGCAGGTTTCGGAAACACTTCAGGCTGAAAAGAATTATTCCATTCACGATACGGATTGTGCCTGGGACGTTGATTCCTTAAAGGATGAGGCCACTGCAAATTCGAACGACGAATTGAAAGATTCGAAGAACTAAATTAGACTATTTATAAATAGTGCTCTTTTCATAAAAACTGGTATTTTGACACTTTCAGATTTGAATTATTATATAGTTTTGCAATCTCTAAATAGCAAAAATTAATAGCTACGGATTCGACTATTAGACATACAGGGTTTGTGAGGGAGGTGAAAGAAGACTCATTGATTGTAAATATCGTGAATCAATCGGCCTGTGCCGGCTGTCATGCCAAAGGTGCATGTACGGTTGCCGATTTTCAGGAAAAAGAGATTGAGGTAACAGATTACAAAGGATCCTTCAAAGCCGGACAAGAGGTAAACATTCTTTTTAAACAAACAAAAGGGTATATGGCGTTAATCTGGGGCTATGTACTACCCTTTTCCCTGGTACTTGGCACCTTGATCGTCGTATTGGAACTTACCGGCGACGAGCTGAAGGCCGGATTATTGTCATTGATAGTTTTAATTCCGTACTACATAACATTATATTTTTCTCGTAATCTTTTAAAAAAAGCACTGAAATTCGAAGTTGAAGAAATCTCTTAACAAATGAGTATCACCGTTGTATATACTATTGTCACACTCGCTGTAATTGGAGCCGCCGCTGCGGTCATCCTTTACTTTGTGGCACAGAAATTCAAAGTTCATGAAGATCCGCGCATCGACGAGGTTGATGAAGCCTTGCCCGGAGCCAATTGCGGAGGTTGTGGTTATGCCGGTTGCCGGGCTTTTGCCGAAGCTTGTGTAAAGGCCAGCGACCTTGGTGATTTAAACTGCCCTGTCGGAGGAAACGACACCATGGGGGAAGTGGCTTCCTTACTGGGTTTGGAAGCCCTGAAAAAAGATCCGCGCGTAGCCTACATCCGCTGTAACGGAACCTGCGACCATCGACCCAAAACAAGTAGTTTCGATGGAGCAACTACCTGCTCCATTTCGTCGTCGGTGTATAGTGGTGAAAGCGATTGCCAGTTTGGCTGCCTTGGCTATGGCGATTGCGTCGACGCCTGCGAATTCGATGCCATTGATTTGCGTGCAGGAATGGGTGTACCCCTGATCCTGGATGACAAATGTGTGGCTTGTGGTGCCTGCGTTGATGCATGTCCCAAAAGCCTGATCGAGTTGCGCAAGAAAATGCCTAAAAACCGTAAAGTGGTGGTATCCTGCCGCAACATGGACAAAGGTGGCGTAGCCCGGAAAGCATGCAGTGTTGCCTGTATCGGTTGTGGTAAGTGCATGAAAGAATGTCCTTTCGATGCCATAACCATCGACAATAACCTGGCATTTATAGATTCCGACAAATGTAAGTTATGCCGGAAATGTGTAAGCGTTTGTCCAACAAATGCGATTATAGAGGAAAACTTTCCACCACGGAAAGTAAAACCTGCCGAGAAAAAAGAAAGTGAACCAGCAAATTAATTCAGGATGTTAAAAACGTTCAAAATTGGCGGAGTACATCCTCCCGAAAATAAGTTATCGAAAGATAAAAAGATTGAAGTCCTGCCCCTTCCAAAAACAGTATTCATACCGGTAGCGCAGCACATTGGTGCACCGTCTGCGCCGGTTGTAAAACGTGGCGACGAAGTAAAAGCGGGACAAGTAATTGCACAGAGCAGTAGTTTCGTTTCAACGAATATTCACTCTTCTGTTTCAGGAAAAGTAAAAAAAGTTGATTTCTCTGCCGATAGTTCAGGCTATCCAAAGCAAGGCATCTTTATCGATGTTGAAGGCGACGAGTGGTTGGAAGAAATTGACCGTTCTGAAACACTGATAAAAGATATTTCCATTGAAGGACCTGACATTATTAAAAAGATTCAGGATTCCGGAATTGTTGGTTTGGGAGGGGCTACTTTCCCAACACACGTAAAACTTGTTCCACCGAAAGGGATGAAAGCCGAAGTGCTTTTAATTAATGGTGTGGAATGCGAGCCTTACCTGACATCCGACCATCGTCTGATGTTGGAAAAACCCGACGAAATTTTAGTCGGCACCCAGTTGCTTATGAAAGCGATGCAGGTTGACAAGGCCGTAATCGGAATTGAAAACAACAAACCCGATGCCATAGAAATACTCAGGGAAAAATGCAAATCGTACCATGGCGTGAGCGTGGTTGCGCTAAAAGTTCAATATCCCCAGGGCGGCGAAAAGCAACTTATCAATGCTGTTACCGGCAAAGAAGTTCCATCGGGTGGTTTGCCAATCGCCGTTGGTGCTGTGGTTAGTAACGTTGGTACTGCATTTGCTGTTTACGAAGCCATTCAAAAAAATAAACCACTGGTTGAGCGTGTGGTTACCATCACCGGAAAAGGTCTTGAAAAACCATCGAACTTTATGGTTCGTATTGGTACCGCTACTTCCGAATTACTTGAAGCCGCAGGTGGTCTTCCCGAAAATACCGGTAAAATTATAAGTGGGGGGCCCATGATGGGACGTGCCATTGCTTCCCTGGATGTGCCGGTTACTAAAGGCACTTCGGGCATTCTTTTAATGAAAGATGAAGAATCGAGCCGGAATGAAGTACAGGCCTGCATTCGATGTTCGCGTTGTACGACGGTTTGCCCGATGGGATTGGAGCCTTACCTTCTGATGACCTTTGGCGAAAAGCAAATTTTCGACCGTGCTGAAGATGAAAAAATAATGGATTGTATTGAATGCGGTTCGTGCAGTTACACCTGTCCTGCCAGCCGTCCTTTACTGGATTACATTCGTTTCGGAAAAGGAAAAGTTGGAGCGATAATGCGTTCAAGAAAAAAATAAAACAACAATACTAAAGTCATTTTGAACATTCGGGAAGAGGTTTCACAACAAAAAAGGCGATTTACATGTCGTTCCTCCCGTAAAGTGACAAACAGAAAAGATAATAAACAAATAACTGCATAATGAGTAAATTATTAACAGTTTCGCCATCGCCACACGTTCATTCGAGCGATTCAACCCAGAAAATAATGTACCGGGTTGTTTACGCCATGATTCCTGCGCTGGCCTGGTCGGTATTCGTTTTTGGGCTCGATGCACTTCGTGTAACTTTTATTGCCGTTGCCGCATGTATTGCCGTTGAATACCTCATTCAAAAGTATTTAATGAAAGTAAATCCATCAGTCACCGATGGTTCTGCACTGATTACAGGAATTCTTCTGGCATTTAACGTACCCTCGAATCTACCCTGGTGGATTATTATTATAGGTGCCATAGCAGCCATGGGAATTGGCAAACTTTCCTTCGGAGGATTGGGAGCCAACATTTTCAATCCGGCATTGGTCGGGCGTGTGTTCCTCTTGATTTCATTTCCAGTGCAAATGACCTCATGGCCGGTAAATAAACAGGCAGGTATCGATGCCATTACAGCAGCCACTCCTCTTGGCTTAATAAAAGAAGGTATTTTAAATGGTACTCCATTATCACAACTTACCGAACTGCCACAAATAAGCGACTTGTTTTTGGGTAACATCGGAGGTTCACTGGGTGAGATTTCAGCCATCCTGTTGATCTTAGGAGGAATTTACATGCTTTGGAAAAAAGTAATCACATGGCAAGTTCCTGTTTCAATCCTGTTGTCGGTTGCCGTTATATCAGGAGTCTTCTGGTTGCTAAATCCTGAAGTTTATCTAAATCCGGCATACCATATTCTTAGCGGTGGATTAATGCTGGGTGCCATTTTTATGGCCACCGATATGGTTACTTCACCAATGACCGGTAAAGCACAAATAATTTATGGTGTTGGAATCGGATTAATAACCATCAGCATACGTATGTTTGGTGCTTATCCGGAAGGCATTTCATTTGCAATTCTGATTATGAACGCATTTGTACCCCTGCTGAATATGTACATTAAACCTAAACGATTTGGAGGGCAAAAATAATGGCAAAGCGTGAATCAAATTTTACAAATATGGTGGTAACCCTTTTGTTGGTTACCGGAATTGCAGCAGCGGCACTTGGTTTTGTTTACGACATTACCAAAGGCCCCATTGAAGTGGCAAAGGCAAAAGCACAGAGAGAAGCTATTACAAATGTACTCCCTGAGTTTGATACACTGCATGAATCGTTAGTTATTGCACCCGCAGAAGGTGGAGATTCTTTGGAATTTTTCCCGGCTTATAAAAACGATGAATTAGTGGGTACTGCTGTTAAAACCTATTCGAAGAAGGGTTTTAGCGGATTTATTTCAATCATGGCCGGAATTGACAAAAACGGAAACTTTTCAGGCTACTCGGTTTTGGAACATGCCGAAACCCCGGGATTAGGATCAAAAATGGGTGCCTGGTTTAACAATCCTGAAAAGCCCGGTCAATATGTCATCGGTAAAAATCCGGAATCCACAAACTTTACGGTTTCGAAAGATGGCGGTGATATCGATGCCATTACTGCTTCAACAATCACGTCGCGTGCATTTCTTGAAGCATTAACACTTGCATACGATTCTTACAAAAATAATAGCAAATAAGAGCTTATGAGTCAGGTTAAGAATTTCACAAAAGGATTTGTAAAAGAAAATCCGGTATTTGTACTTCTACTAGGTATGTGCCCTACGCTGGGTGTTACTTCTTCTGCAATTAACGGGCTGGGAATGGGACTGGCAACAACCTTTGTTTTGCTGATGTCGAATATTGTTGTTTCGGCAGTTAAAAAGGGAATTCCGGATAAAGTCCGTATTCCAGCATTTATTGTAATTATTGCCACTTTCGTAACTATTGTTCAACTCACCATGCAGGCCTATCTGCCATCCTTGTTCAAAAGTCTGGGATTGTTTATCCCGCTTATCGTGGTAAACTGTTTGGTACTTGGCCGGGCCGAAGCTTTCGCTTCGAAAAACAACCTGGTTTCGTCGATAGTCGACGGACTGGGAATGGGACTTGGCTTTACATTCGCACTGCTTACCTTAGGTGGTATTCGCGAGATATTGGGAAGTGGTAAAATTTTCGACATCACGATATACCCTGAAAATTACGTGACTTTGGTATTTGTGCTTTCTCCCGGAGCATTTATTGTATTGGGCTATTTGATTGCAGCTCTTAACCAGATTAAGAAAAATTAGGAGGACTGAAGATGAACTATCTAGTAATTGTTATAGGCGCCATACTTGTAAACAACATTGTTTTAATGCAGTTTTTGGGAATCTGCCCCTTCCTGGGTGTTTCCAAAAAAGTTTCTACCGGAATTGGTATGACCGGCGCAGTTGCCTTCGTAATGATTTTGGCAACCATCGTAACCTACCTCATTCAACACTATGTCCTTGAAAAGTTTGGATTAGGGTTTTTACAAACCATTGCTTTTATCCTGATTATTGCATCGTTGGTGCAAATGGTTGAGATTATATTAAAAAAGGTGAGCCCTCCCTTGTACCAGGCCCTGGGGATTTTCCTTCCTTTGATCACAACCAACTGTGCAATTTTAGGTGTGGCAATTCTTACCATACAAAAGGAATTTAATCTTATGGAAGGCGTAGTATTCGCCATCTCTCACGCTATTGGTTTCGGACTCGCACTAATACTCTTTTCGGGCATTCGTGAGCACCTGGATCTGCAAGATGTACCCAAAGGCTTAAAGGGCACTCCCATTGCATTAATTGCTGCCGGAATTCTGGCAATGGCATTTATGGGCTTCTCTGGTTTGGTGTAAGTTTAATCCAACATTAATGATTTATCAAGAATCAAAATTCTTTAAAATCAATCAATTGTAAATAGCATATAAATTGTAAATTTGCTAAGTACAGATAGCAAAAAGCCATTTGTCCATTTTTTTTTTAAAGTACGAACTTTGGAATTTTTTCAACAGAATCATAGATCATTATTAAAAAGTCCGAAAGATACCATCAAACGAGAGTTGATGAACAGTATCGATTGGGAGCAGCGACTTATCTGCATAAAAGGATTTCGCGGTGTCGGTAAGACAACATTTTTACTCGATTATATCAAGGAAAAATACCCTGCCAGTAACGAGGTATTATACTTAAACCTGAATAATTTTTACTTCACCAAACGTAAAATCAGTTCGTTTGCCGATGAATTTGCTAAACGTGGTGGGAAAGTGCTTATTCTCGACCAGATTCAAAAATACCCTGAGTGGTCGGAAGACCTGAGGAAATGCTATGATGAGCTCCCGGAGCTGAAAATAATATTCACCTCTTCACCTGTACTTCGTATTGGTGAGGGAAATCCTGATCTGGAAGGAATTGCCAGTATAAATCACCTGGAAGGATTATCGTTTAGGGAGTATCTGGCACACCAAACCGGGAATATTTTCGCTACATATGCCTTTGAAGACATTATTCAGAACCATGAGAAAATAGCAAAGGCAATTGTGGCCAGGGTGAAACCACTGGCGCATTTCGACGATTATTTAAAACACGGGTATTTCCCATATTATATGGATGACCCGAATTTTTACATTAATAAGCTCTTAAAAAATATAAATCTGGCCCTTGAAATTGATGTTCCTTATATTAACCAGATTGAATTTAAATACCTTTCAAAACTCAGAAAGCTGTTGCACATTATAGCATCGGAAACACCATTTACCCCAAATGTTAGTAAATTAGCGAGTTCGGTTGAAACCTCGCGTGCAACAATTATGAACTACCTGAAGTATTTGAAAAACGCGAAACTGATTAATTTGCTTTATGAAAATCCGGGTTCTGAAGACGACCAGATGAAGAAGCCGGATAAAGTATACATGCACAATACCAATTTGCTGCATGCGATTGCTCCGAACAATAACGATAAAGTAAGGGTGCGCCAAACCTTCTTTTACAACCAGGTAAGTTATAAATGCAAATTGGCTAAATCAACAGTTGCCGACTTTTGTGTAAATGACAAATACCACTTTAACGTTGGCGGCAGAAAACTGGAAGCCGCAAAAGACGTTTATGCGGCATCAGATGTAATTGAAATTGGAAAGGGGAATAAAATTCCTCTCTGGCTGTTTGGATTTTTGTACTAACAGGAAGAACTAAAACGCTATGCCGTGGAAATACATAGGTTTAAGAT
>JBFEWU010000373.1:0-4677 GCA_041546215.1 Draconibacterium sp.
CGGGCGTTCCACAATTGTCTGCTTCATCGGTAACAACTGTTATATCCGGAGCCGGAACATCGCCAATGCATTCCACGGTAACTGGCGTGGGGTTGCTTGCCGTGGGCGGTGTTGTATCGACGATGGTAATGGTCTGTGTCACATTAATGGAGTTCCCACAGCTATCGGTCACCGAATAGGTCCTGGTGATCACTTCCGGGCATGTATTGCCATCCGAAAGATCACTCTCAAAGGTCACCACGGGCGTTCCGCAGTTGTCTGCTTCGTCTGTAACCACTGTTATGTCCGGAGCCGGAACATCGCCAATGCATTCCACGGTAACTGGTGTGGGATTACTGGCCGTGGGAGGTGTTGTGTCGTCGATGGTTATGGTTTGTGTTACATTTATGGAGTTTCCACAGCTATCGGTCACCGAATAGGTCCTGGTGATCACTTCCGGGCATGTATTGCCATCCGAAACATCTTCCACAAAGGCCACCACGGGAGTTCCGCAATTGTCTGCTTCATCGCTAACAGCTGTTATGTCCGGAGCCGGAACATCGCCAATGCATTCCACGACAACTGGTGCAGGATCGCTTGCTGTTGGCGCTGTAATGTCGTCGATGGTTATGGTCTGTGTTACATTGATGGAGTTTCCACAACTGTCAGTAACCGAATAGGTTCTGGTGATCACTTCCGGGCATGTATTGCCATCAGAAAGATCTCCCACAAAGGCTACCACGGGCGTTCCGCAATTGTCTGCTTCATCGGTAACAACAGTATTATCCGGAGCAGGAACAGCGGCAATGCATTCCACATTAACTGGTGTGGGATCGCTTGCAGTGGGTAGTGTTGTGTCTATGATGGTAATGATCTGATCACAATCAATTGTGTGGGTGCCAGATGAAATGGTATAGGTTCTTGTAATGGTCTCCGGGCACCTTGCATGATCGGATGCTTCACTCATGGAAATGCTTATGACATCGGCACAGTCCTCAAGGATAAAACCCGCATTCCTGAATTCCTCAAGAGTTTGCAAGGTATCCGGCATTGGATCCGAACATTCCATTTGTATGGTGGGTAATCCTTCGGAGGGACAGGCCAGGGTGCAGCAATCCTCAACAATAATAGTTACACTGTCCTTTTTATCGCAGGATTTTACGGTGTATTCCATAACCACTGTATACGCACCAATTCCCAACAAGGAGGGAGTTATCGCCCCGGTTGTATCATTCCATCCATCGACAACCGGATCCCCGCTTTCATTTCTTATGCTGTAGCTTATTGATCCATCTGCTATTATTGCTTTATTCCCGATTATCGGTTCATAAATCAAGTTGTCACTTGTGCAAAAGCTATCATTTTCTGAATAGCTAATTTTTGCATTGCCGAAATCAATATCTACCAATATGGGATCTACCAGGTCAACCAGACTTGCTGTTAAAGCGGTGGAAGACTTTGTTTTGACAATTATGGTTTTAATATTTATTCCATCACATAAATTATCATCATTTAGAAGTTCCGTAATGTTAATAACTGCTTCCACAAACTGATAATCTTCATAGCTATAAAGGCCAAATGCACTTACGGGGATGTCAACCACAGTGTCATTGGTTAATCCGAAAGCATAGGTAGTTCCTATGGAATCAATCAGATGATAACCAAAACTAAGGCTGTCAGGGTTGTCGGCTTCCCATCGATAAAAACGGAAGTTAGCCTGTGAACCACCATTGTCATATTCCATGGAGATAACCATATCCCCGGGAGTTCGACCACCGGTTCCAGGGGCAACTGTTGAGGTGAACGAGTTGCCACTTCTTGTTACGGTATCCTGAAGAAACTCAAAATCGATGTAACTCGTGCCATTGGTTACCTTTCTGTCGGCAGCCAGAAACAAATATTGATCGTTACCCAAAGTTGAATAATGGAAAAATACATTGTTGATATCTCCTTTTCCTCCGGCGTCTCCGCTTGTTACTGACCAGTCGGTAGGAGCATCATTAAATTTACTCCCTCCGGTATAAATATCGTCACCACCGCTTCCGTCACCCTTATAGGCATCTGTTTTCCAGAGTGAGATGAAATTCGAATTGATATCACCAGATTCCGAGAAGACGGAACTATCGGTAGACATCGTATCCAGATTTGGGAACCAGTCACCACCCGGAGAATCTGAGGTATTGATCCTTAAATCCCCGTCTATTTCCATCCCTCCTAAAGGTTCCAGAACTTCAATCGTTAACGTAGTGTCGGTGGATTGTCCAAAAACATTATGGCTTCCAAATAACAAAAACACCAGGCCCATAATCAGGACTCGTGTAATAACTCGCTTGGGTAAAACTGTTTTCATATCATTAGTTTTTTGTGTTTACAAATTTTGTTCACCAAAATTCGAAGCGCCACATAACATGGATTCAAAATGCTGAATGCTGACTTTTCATCATTCGTACAGTTTGTCGATAATAAGTGCTTTGATATGAAATTTTCGGAAAGATGTAAATAACCCCTTATTTTTTATCCTCTTTAAATTTCAGAATCAATAAATTACGTTATGCAAATTATAACATAATAACTTAAATTCCAAATAAATGTAATGCCTTGCGCCTCATTCATAATCCTTTAAAAAAATGTTTAGTACGTTCGCATACAAAATAACAATTGACGTGCCTGAAGTTGTAATATGCTCGAAAGCAGGCACTTAGGATTTGTGAAAGTTTGAAGGGGGAGTCTCATAATGGGACAGATATCCATTTGAAGAAGAAAATAGCTTGTCGTGATTTTCTGTAGTATCATGATATAAATTTTAATTTAGTAAACATATTTTAAAGAATTATCAAAGAAAACGAGTGATTAGCAGTCAATTGATAGACTCCACAGGCTTATGCTCATGGGCTCGGTCGATTTCTGGATGCATTGAAATACATTTAGAAAAAATCGTTTTATATTTACAAAGTTTTTAAAAATATTCATAAATTAACACTAATATGATTCATCGAATTCTCCTCTTTTTAACTGTATTTGCTGCTTTTTCCTGCAAACAGATTGCTCCACCAGAGCCGGTTTTACCCGTACCAAGCGAACGCCAACTGGCATGGCATGATATGGAATACTACGCTTTTGTACATTTTAACATGAATACCTTCTCTGATATGGAGTGGGGAATGGGCGATGAGAGGCCGGAAAGTTTTAATCCATCGGAACTGGATTGCCGGCAATGGGCTCGTGTTTGTAAAGAAGCCGGGATGAAAGGTATTATTCTGACTGCCAAACATCACGATGGGTTTTGTTTGTGGCCCTCGGCTTACACCGAACATTCGGTGAAAAATTCTCCCTGGAAAGACGGGGAAGGTGACGTACTGAAGGAACTGTCGGAGGCATGTAAAGAATTTGATTTAAAATTTGGTGTTTACCTCTCGCCCTGGGACCGGAACCATGCCGACTATGGGACACCGGAATACATTACATATTTTAGAAACCAGTTGCGTGAATTGTTGACCAATTACGGTGAGGTTTTCGAAGTTTGGTTCGACGGTGCCAATGGAGGAACAGGATATTATGGTGGAGCCAATGAAGAACGCCGCGTGGACAAGCTTACCTACTATGATTGGGAGAACACCTACAAAATCATTCGTGAGCTGCAGCCAAATGCCGTCATCTTTTCAGATGCAGGACCCGATATCAGATGGGTGGGTAATGAACACGGTTATGCTTACCCGACCACATGGTCGAACTTACTTCGCGATGAAATTTATGGCGGAATGCCTGAATATTCGAAAAAATACAGTAAAGGACAGGAAAACGGGACGCATTGGGTGCCTGCCGAGACGGATGTTTCCATCAGACCGGGATGGTATTACCACAAATACGAAGACCACAAGGTGAAAACCCTGCCACATCTGTTGGATATATATTATAATAGTATCGGACAAAATGCATCGCTACTTATTAACTTCCCGGTCGACAGACGGGGATTAATTCATGAAAAAGACGAGGAACAGATTCTGAAACTGGCTGCCGCGGTAAAGGCAGATTTTGCAAATAACCTGGTCGTGGGTAAAAAGGCTGAAGCAACTAACGTTCGCGGCAATTCGAAAAAGTACCGGGCTGGAAACGCCATAGATGATGATGCCAACACTTCGTGGGCCACTGATGACGGAATTATTAAAGCTTCCTTAACCATTGACATGGGAAGTGAAACGGAGATAAACCGTTTTCTTGTTCAGGAAGATATCAGATTGGGGCAGCGCGTGAAAAAGTTTACTCTTGAAGCATATATAAATAATACCTGGAAAGAAATTGCATCGGAAACAACCATTGGAATAAAACGAATTTTACGTTTGCCAAATTTTAAAGCCTCAAAAGTTCGTTTGAATATTATCGATGCAAAAGCATGTCCGCTTATTTCGAATATAGGGTTATATAAAGCACCAAAGGTTATTGTTGAGCCTGAAATCAGAAGGAGCAAGGAGGGCATGGTTTCCATAAAAGCTTTCGACGACGGACTGGACATCTATTACACCATGGATGGAAGCATGCCATCAACTTCTTCTGCGAAATATACGGAACCTTTTAAATTAGAGAATAAGGGAATTGTCAGTGCCGTGCTTATTCATCCTGCAGAAGAGAAACAAAGTCCGGTTGCAAAGGCAGAGTTCGATGTGGCAAAAACAAAGTGGACCCTGGCCGGCGAATTTAAAG
>JBFEWU010000550.1:0-2337 GCA_041546215.1 Draconibacterium sp.
AACTGTGAAAGGGTGGATTACAAATGGTGACATGAAACTTTTCATTTGTGTGAATAATACCTCGAAAAATATTATTCCGATTGTTTTGATGCCGGATATCAATATTGCCAGCTAATTCCTCGTTTTCTTCAATTATTTTTTCTGCGGCCTGAATTGAAACCCGATTGATATCGGAACCGACAAAGGTCCAGCCGTATTCCTTAAATCCAAGTATGGGATAAATACAACTGGCACCAACACCAATATCTAAACATTTAACTGAACTGCCCCTTGGTATTTCCCCCTTGATACTGAGTAAGTCAGCAACGTGATGAATATAATCGGCTCTTCCGGGAATGGGCGGGCACAGATAGCCTTTGGGAATATCCCAGTATTTTAATCGGTAATGATGTTTTAGCAAGGCACGGTTTAAGGTTTTTACGGCCTCATCATCGAAAAAATTAATCGATTCGTTGCCATATTTTGTCTGAATAACAAAGGGAGCTAGTTCCGGACAACTTTGAGTAAGTGCTTTGAAATCGTAGTTTCCCCGGTGTTTATTTTGGGAATGCAGGTTCGACTTTGTATTCGGCTCTTGTTTTCTATTCTGAGGCATGATAACTTGAGACTATCTTTTCCGCGAATATTTTTGTGACTTCGGTTTCCCCGCTTTTAAATTCCGATTCGCAAAAAATTCTTTTTTACGGTTTTTCTTTTCTTCTTCCCATTCCTTTTTCTCCGACGAGGTCATGGGTTTATCGGTTTGTGGGAAAGGATTATTTTTCACCACCTTTATTTTCTGCTTTATTAGTTTTTCAATATCCTTTACGAATTCATTTTCTTCCGGTTCGCAAATGGATATGGCAACACCTTCTTCTCCGGCACGACCCGATCGTCCGATACGATGTACGTAAGTTTCCGAGATATTCGGAATGTCGTAGTTGATCACGTAACGAAGTTTGTCAATATCAATTCCCCGCGCTGCAATGTCGGTGGCAACCAATACCCTTACCTGCCCGGCTTTGAATTGTGCCAGTGCCTTTTGACGTTGGTTTTGTCCTTTGTCCCCATGAATTGCAGCAGAACTAATCTTTTGATTTTTTAGGTTACGTGTTATTTTATCGGCGCCATGTTTGGTTTTCGAAAAAAGCAGAACCTGGGTAATCCGGGCATCCTCAAGAATATAGTTGAGCAAATCTTTTTTGGATGCACGGTTAGTGTAGTATAAATATTGCTGAATGGTTTCGGCAGTCGAGGAAACCGGTGTAACCTCTACTTTTTGCGGATTTTTTAAAATTTTACGCGAAAGTTCAACAATTTTTGTGGGCATGGTCGCCGAGAAAAATAAGGACTGACGCTTGTGCGGCAGTAAATGAAGAACTTTTCGGATATCGTGGATAAAACCCATATCAAGCATCCGGTCAGCTTCATCCAAAACAAAATATTCAATGTCGTTCAAACGTATAAATCCCTGGTTGATTAAATCCAGCAATCGTCCTGGCGTTGCTACCAAAACATCAACTCCGTTTCGTAAAGCGTTAACCTGTGCACCTTGTTTTACACCCCCAAAAATTACGGTATTCTTAAGTTGGGTGTATTTGCTGTAGGTTGAAAAACTATCACCAATTTGAATGGCCAGTTCCCGCGTGGGGGTAATCACCAGCGCTTTAATTTTCCGGCGGTTTTGTTTGTGTTGCGAATTGTGGTATAAATGCTGAATAATGGGTATGGCGAAGGCAGCGGTTTTACCGGTACCGGTTTGTGCACATCCCAAAACATCGGTTCTGTTTAATATTAACGGAATTGCCTTTTCCTGTATGGGCGTAGGTTCTGTATATTGTTGATCGTCAAGCGCATTTAATACGGGCTTTATAATGTCTAATTCGTGAAATTGCATAATTACTAAATTGTTCCCTTATTAAAATATTTGTACGATACTTTGTGGGGAGGTTTAAAAGTTTGCAAAGGTAATCTTTCTGTTACTACTACACCATTTTTAGCTATTTGTTCATTATTCCTTCACATTATAATCATGCCAGCAAGGCATAGAATTTGGTTGTTATCTGGTTTTTGGTTTAAAACCCTGCAATTTATTGAATAGAACAAAGAACAAAGAACAAAGAGTAAAGAGCAAAGAACAAAGATCAAAGAACAAAGAACAAGGAACAAAGAAAGAGGATTCAGTGATCAGTGTTCAGTGAACAGGATGTATCCGTCATACTGCTTAACCGCCGTTTACATTAATCAATAATCAATTTCTTCCGTCTTCGGTCTTCGGTCTTTTCCGTTGTCATCGTTGTCGCATATTGAGTATCAGAATATCAGAGTATTAGAATATCCGAATTTCAGTGATCAGTA
>JBFEWU010000508.1:0-2847 GCA_041546215.1 Draconibacterium sp.
CTGTTTTGGGATGAATGGCACGAAACCGATTTACGCGATATGATCAAACGCGACCGCAACCACCCATCGGTTATCATGTGGAGCATCGGAAATGAAATAAGGGAACAACGGCAGAACAATGGCGGAGAAATAGCACAGCACCTCACCGATATTTGCCACGATGAAGATCCTACCCGACCCGTTACAGCCGGATTTAACAATTACCCGCAATGCGTAAAAAATGGATTAGCCGGAGCCATTGATTTGGTGGGACTAAACTACAAACCTACACAGTACGACAATATTTTAAAAACGAATCCCGATTTTATCGTTTACGGTTCCGAGACTTCATCGTGTGTGAGTTCTCGAGGAGTGTATCATTTGCCCGTTGAAAACTACGACAAACACGAATCGCTGCAATTAACCAGCTACGATATCATCAGCCCACCCTGGGCCTACCCTCCCGATTTTGAGATTTATGCACAGGAATCCATGACGCATTCTTTGGGAGAATTTATATGGACCGGTTTTGACTATTTAGGTGAACCCACACCATTCAATGGCCGCGATAACGAAACCCACGGCAAATGGAGTGGCGAGTGGCCTTCGCGAAGTTCGTATTTTGGTGCAGTTGATCTGGCCGGATTACCAAAAGACCGTTATTACTTTTACCAAAGCCGATGGACGAAAGAACCCATGGTGCATATTCTGCCTCACTGGAACTGGGAAGATTCAAAACATAAAACAATTCCGGTTTATTGTTACACCAATGGCGACGAAGCTGAGTTGTTCCTGAATGGAAAATCATTGGGAAGAAAAAAGATGGGAGGAGACAAAACCACTATACCAGCGGAATTCTCGTGGTGGAGAAATCCGGAAACAACATGGGATTCTCCCTACCGCATACACTGGAATGTTAATTACCAACCCGGGGAACTAAAGGTTGTGGCGTATAAAAAGGGGAAAGTGCATGCCCAAAAAGTGATAAATACTGCAGGTGAGGCAGCCCATATCAATTTGCAGCCCGACCGAAACGAAATTATTGCCGATGGTAACGATCTGTCATTCATTGCCGTAAGCATTACCGATGCCAAAGGAAATCTTTGCCCAAATGCCGACAACCTGGTTCATTTTGAGGTGGAGGGTGCAGGTGAAATTGAAGCGGTTGGAAATGGAAATGCAGCTACAACCGAATCGTTTCAGGCACACCATCGGAAAGCCTTTAGCGGAAAGTGTGTACTGATCGTTAAAAGCAAGAAGAGTGTAGCAGGTGAAATAACTATTACGGCCAAGTCGGATGGATTGCTTACAAAAAGCACTAGCATTAACAGTCTGTAATTTGGTAGAGTCTATGGAGTTTCGCTTTTGATGAAGTTCGCTGTTAATTAGCAAATGAACAACTGGATGCGATCTGTTGGTCCTACTATAAAAGAACCGGCAACGATCCATTGGAACAGAAAGTACATAAACAATCGACCATGAGTGAAATTAAACTTTGGAGAATATGAACTCAGTAAAGCAGGTATTGTTCTTGTTGGTGGTCCTGGTAAACTCATTCTATGCAATTGCACAGGAAAAACCAAATGTTATTTTCATAATGACCGATGATCTAAACGATTATCCCGGAGCATTTGGAGGTCATCCACAGGCCAAAACACCTAATATAGATCGTTTGGCCGAATCGGGTGTGCAGTTTACCAATGCGCATTCGAATATTCCCGTTTGTCAACCTTCAAGAAACTCCCTTTTTACGGGTGTTTATCCTTTTCATTCAAATGATTTTGGCTGGACGGCACATACCGAACAGTCGGTAATAAAAGACAGCAAAACCATCATGCAGTTGTTTCAGGAGAACGGCTACCAAACACTGGGTACCGGTAAATTGCTGCACAACAACAATAAGGATTATTCCATTTGGGACGAGTGGGGCATGAACGAGAAATACAACTATGGACCCTACCCGCGTATAGGAGATAAAATGGTGGCACATGCCGAAGTACCAGAACCGTATTCGAACATTGGTCCGGTTGATGGATCCTACGGGCGGATGTCGACCGCAGCAAAAGGATTGGACGGCTGGGTAAAAGGCTGGGATATGAAAGAATACAGATATGTGTCGGAAGGGGACAGGGATCTGTTGCCCGATGAACAACATGCCTTGTGGATTGCAAAGAAGTTGGCCGAATTGGATACTGCGGCGGAGAGCAAGCCCTTTTTTATGGGAGTAGGATTTGTAAATCCGCATACGCCTCTTCTCGCACCCGATAAGTATTTCGACATGTTCCCTCTGGAATCCCTGGTTCTTGACAATTTCTTACCCGAAGATACATTGGATACCTACTACCATTCAAACTTTAGCGAGAATATGAAAGGCCGCAGGTATTACCGGGAATTACTACAATCGTATAATGGAGACAGAGAAACAGCCGTTAAAACATTTTTACAAGCTTACCTGGCTTGTGTTGCCTTTATGGATGAACAGGTTGGTGTACTGCTCGACGCACTTGAAAAAAGTAAATTCAAAGACAATACCATTGTAATTTTTACATCGGACCATGGTTGGCAAATGGGTGAAAAGAATTATCTCTTTAAAAATTCTGCCTGGGAAGAGACCACCAGGGTTCCATATATTATCAGAGCTCCTGGCAACATAGCAGGAAAAAAAGTTGAACACCCAGTCTCTTTAATCGATATTTTCCCTACCCTTACAGATTTTTGTTCGCTGGAAGGCGACAACAAAAAAAGTGCAAATGGCGGAAAGGTAGGCGGACATAGCTTACGCCCTTTTTTAGAAAGCACCGAATCCAACCAATGGGAAGGTCCGAATGGTGCATTATCCATCATAGGCAACCGTGGTGTAAATACTGA
>JBFEWU010000409.1:0-3988 GCA_041546215.1 Draconibacterium sp.
AACAGCTCAGCAATGGTAATCTCGTTTGGATTTAAGCCCGCTTCATCGACCGGGAAACATACACATTCGCCTCTGAAATTTGTGGCCATATTAATTCTTGCAGGATAACTGCCCGTAAGCAAACCTGCTCTGGAAGGCGTACAAAGTGAGGCACCTGCATAGAAATCAGTAAAACGGATACCCTCATCAGCCAACCTGTCAATATTGGGTGTACGGTTTTGCTTGTTCCCGTAGCATGACAAATCGCCGTAGCCCATATCATCGGTGAAAATGATGATAAAATTGGGTTGTTTTTCTTTTGAATAAGCTGTTTGCATTGTCAACACCGACAAACAAAAAATCAAAAAAACTGGAAATAGATTTTTAAACATCGTATTTTATTAAAGTTTCTAATTCATTCTTCCTTTAGGTTCTCACTCTCTTGTTACTTTACCATTCGCATAAGGAACAGGCAAAGTATTTACACCCCATTCCGATGGAGTATTTCCCATTTCAAATACCAGCGAAGCACCCTGGACAATATCATCATGGTTTAGCCATACGTTGTTCCATGGTTCACCATTTAATGTTACCGACTGGATGTAAATATTCTCGTCAGACAAATTGTTGGCCTGCATTTTAAACACGTTTCCGTTTTCCAAAGCCATTTGAACTTCTTCAAGCAAAGGAGAACCAATAATGTAAATACCACCGGCAGGATTTACAGGGTAGAAACCCATGGCACTAAAAACATACCACGCCGACATTTGCCCTGCATCTTCATTCCCGATATAACCATCGGGTGCTGCTTTATAAAATTCTTTATCAACCTGGTGAATGATTTCCTGTGTTCTCCATGGACGGCCTGCATAGTTATACAAATAGGCATAATGATGACATGGTTCGTTTCCATGTGCATAGTCTCCAATAAGTCCTGAAACATCATTTACTGCAGATTCTTGAACCGGAAGGTTAAACATCTCTTCCAAACGATTGGCAAATATATGTTCGCCTCCCATTAAATCGATTAAACCATATACATCATGTGGTACAAAATAGAGGTACTGCCAGGCATTGCCTTCTACATAATCGCGATCGTGAAAATCTTCACGGTGATATGCTCGCGGATCAAAAGGTTCTCGGAAAGTTCCATCGTTTAAACGTGCCCTGAAAAAGCCTGTTTCTTTATCCCAAACATTTCGATAGTTCTGCGACCGTTTTAGAAATGTCTCCTCCACTTCCTTATTTCCCATTTTATGAGCAGCCAAGGCCACAGTCCAATCATCGTAGGCATGTTCTAAAGTAACTGAAACTCCCGATCGAACCAAATCGTTAGGATGGTAACCTTTCGCTAAATAATGTTGCTGTCCGTAATACGATGGGTACTCTCCCCAGTAATCTTTAGGGAAGTAAGTATTTTCCGGCCCAGGTCGCTCGCTGCTTTGCACCATGGCATCCAATAATTCTTCAGGCGGACTAGTCAATAATCCTTTAGAATATGCATCTACAATAACGGGCAAGGCATGCAAACCTATCATACAAGTATTTTCTCCCTGGAACAAACTCCACATTGGAAGCATTTTTCGTGGATTTCGATTATAAAAGTCAAGCATTGATTTGACGATATCGTCGGTGCGCTTTTGATGTATAAGTGCAAATAATGGATGAGTTGCCCTAAAAGTATCCCATAAAGAGAACATATGATATTTAGTGAATCCTGTAGTTTCTGCCACCATTTGGCTTATACCTCTATATTCGCCGTTTACATCGTTTTGTATCGTAGGATGAATCATATTGTGATATAATGCAGCATAAAATTTCGCCACATTATCGTCAGATCCTTTGGCATAAATGCGATTTAGTTCTTTACTCCATTTTTCATCAGCCCGGTCCTTCACATTATTAAAGTCCCAGCCAGGTACTTCTGTCTCCAAATTCTCAAGGGCGTTCTCCATCGAAACTGATGAAATAGCCAATTTCACCATAATGGCTTCATCTTTGTCGGTGTCGAAGTTAAAGATGGCTTTTAATTGGCGACACCCCCTGTCGTTTCTTGTGTTAAAGAACTGTTTTTTGTCGACATCGTATAAATGATGCGACTTAAAGGATTTTGAGAACTTCATGGCAAAGTGCACCTGACGGTTAGGAGCCCAGATACTATTGGAATTTCTATACCCTAAAATTGTTTTATCATCATTTATTTGAACATATGCATGACTTACCTGTGCGCCACCTCCCTGAATTATGGAGACCAAATCAAGCATAACATGTGCTGAATCACTTTCAGGGAAAGTATATTGATGCACACCAACTCTTTCTGTAGCGGTCATTTCTGCGTTAATATCGTAATCGAGCAAGCGAACCTGATAATAACCAGGGCGCGCACTTTCATCGTCGTGTGAAAAGCGTGAACGATAACCAGAATCGGGATTTACTTCAGTTCCGGGATTTACTTTTATCTTTCCAACTGTTGGTACCAATAACAAATCGCCACATTCAGTTAATCCGGTACCACTTACATGTTGTTGACTAAATCCCAGAATTGTGGGGGCATTGTAATGATAACCTGCCGCGGCATCCCATCCAACTGTATTACAATCGGGCCCGGCAACCACTGCACCAAATGGGACCATAGCGGAAGGGAAATTGTGACAATGTGCACCGGTACCTATAAACACGTCTACTTTATCAGTAACTTTTATGTTTTGTTTTATTTGGGCAACTTGCTCCTTTTGAATAGTATTGCTGCAAGCCAAAATCAAACTTAAAACAACAAAGAGATAACTATTTTTAATGGTGTTCATAATCTGTAATCTGTTTTTAATATTGTAAAAAAAGATGGTAATGCTAATTTTTGATCTGATGATTTGTATTCGTATTAGAAATCGCACAATGCAGAAGTAATGTGCTAATTAAGTTTTTCATTCGTAGCTATCCTTTATTTTATTTTATTGCATGAACATAACCATCAGAAGACATTATGTATATCTTACCTTTATAAATGGCTGGTGTCGATTCCTCCACCTTATTCCCCATTTTATACATCCATTTACAGGTTGTTGTACCATCGCCATTTCCTTCCGCATCAACACAATAGAAATAAGGATCGGAGATGGAAGGAAAATACACATTTTCGTCGTCAACAACTGGGCTGCTTAAGCCGCCACCCAGGTGTGTCCAGATTTTCTCACCCGTTACAGCATCGATACAATAAATAACAGCTTCAACACAGATTCCACCTAATCCCAGTCCGTGCCAGCACGACATGTACACTTTCCCTCCATGATAAGCTGGAGTAATATTAAAATTTGAATTCCCATCTTTGAATTCCCAGAGCAGTTCGCCGGTTTTCGCATCGATGCATTTGTTTTTAGAATATATTCTACCATTTTTAACGATGGATACCCCTGAATCGGTGCCACCTCCCTGAAACTGCCAGTTTACATGACCTGTTTTCTTATCAAATGCTATAAGGTAGTTATCCCAGCTTCCAAAAAAAACCTGATCGCCTTCAACACATGGTTCGCTACATACCGACTTATTAAAACGATGACGCCAAACCATGTGACCGTTGTCAGCATTCAGTGCCATGACATAACCATCGATACAAGGAACGAATACCATACCATTGGAAACAGCAGCAGATCCCCAATTCCAGCCTGTTTTCTGTGTCCATATTTCCTTCCCGGTTTCTGCGTCCAGGCAATAAAATTCCTCTTCTGCACCTTGCTGTCCAATATATATACGGCCATTATCATAAGTAGGGGCTCCAGAAATAGAACCTCCCAATTCGAATTTCCATATTTCTTTTCCTGTTTCGGCATCAACAGCATATACAAAACGAGCCGGAGTTCCGAAATATACCAAACCGTTTGACGCGGTTGGCTTGCTTTGGTAGTAGGCTCCGCCTGCAATCTGGTCACTCAAGATACGTTCGCCGTCTTTTATAAAACCACCTATGGTACTTTTCTTCCATATCGGCTTACCTTTGGTCGAAACGCAATGTGTC
>JBFEWU010000089.1:0-14555 GCA_041546215.1 Draconibacterium sp.
CGCCAATAAACAAACCATAGGTTTGCAGCTTACCTTGCGCGTTTAATCCAACAACGGTTTGTACATACACAATCGGCAGGTGACTGGAGAAGTTTTCTGAGGCGTAATTAAATATCTTTCGAACGGGAGTATCAGCACGGCCCATCATTTTTTCCATGCCGTAAGCAGCACCAATGTAATGGCTTTTGTTAATGCCTTCTGATCCGCCAGTTCCCACAAAAATATTTTTGTTGTAGTTTGCCATTCCCACCACCTCATGTGGTACTACCTGTCCAATGGAAAGTATTAGGTCGTAATTTCCTTCCACCAATAATTTATTCACTTGTGCGGGCCAGGAGTAATCACAAGCTCCATCTGACACTTCTTTTACAAATTCGGCAGGAACTGTCCCCAGTGTGATTACATCATTTCTCCAGTCGTGTTCCCGGATCAAATCAGTGGGCATTTTACCAAACATGTGGCTGATTTGTTCCATGGTCATTGGAGTATGGGTTCCAAGAGCGGGCAGAACATCTGTAAGTTTTTCCTGAAAGTATTCCCATGCATATTCAGTTAATTCTCCTGCACGCGAGGGGAGGCGCGTATAGTCCGGAGGAATGGCCAGCACTTTTTGTTTTGCTCCCATTTTGTTGAGTGCTTCAAAAAGTCCCTCTTTCAGGTCATTGCAGTTAAGGGCTGTTTCTTTCGAACCTTTTTCAAAATAAATCATGATGTATGTTTTATTCGTTTTATTACCTAATTTTTTGCTTAAAATTCTGCCATTTATTGCAGCTAATATAGTATGGATTAGAACAAAGAACAAAGAGTGAAGAGGCAGTGATCAATGTTCAGCAAACAGGATATCTGGATTTTCGGATATTCAGATTGCTGGATGTCAGAATATTCGAATGTTTGAAGATTTTGCACAATCCATCACTAATCAATTCTTGTTGTCTTTGGTCTTCGGTCCTTACGTTGTCATTGTTGTCATTATTTTCGTTGTTGTCGATTTTTATTTCACAGATAACCTTGCTCCCTCGCGATTGTATCGCGTTGGTTTATTGACATTTCCTGCGCCACGCGATAGAATCGCGCGGCTGCGGCGAGTGGGCAACGTTTCACCCCTGGGGCTCTTCTCCTCTGCGTCTTCTCTGTGCTCTTCAGCTGTTTAAAAACTAAACACAGAAGAAAACGGAGTTCTCACAGAGGGGCCACGGAGCCGTTAATCATTAATCAATTTCTCTGCTTCTTAACGCTTTACGCGAGCATTGCCGCCCCAAATGCTCCATACCTGGTCTTCATCGGCAGGTTGAGCATAGTCGGTTAGAAATGTGGTTGCCATGGCACCTGTTGCCCATCCAAACTGAGGCCATTTTTCAGCCTCCCAGTTTTTCAGGATTCCGTAAAGCATTCCACCCACAAAACCATCACCTCCGCCAATGCGGTCCAGAACGGTAATGGTACGCGGTTCAACCACATGCCAGTTATCGCCTTCCAGCATAATTGCTCCCCATAGGTGCTCGTTTACGCTAATTACCTCGCGCAGTGTTGTGGCAAAAACGGAAGCATTGGGGAATGCACTTTTCACCCTGTTTATCAGCCCTTTGAATCCATCAATTTTGGCTTTTAATCCCTCGCCTCCGGCTTCGGGTCCTTCAATACCAAAGCAAAGCTGAAAATCCTCCTCGTTACCAATCAGGATGTCTGAAACGGAGGCAATTTCAGTAAAATCTTTACGAAGCTGCTCCTCGCGACCTTTCCAAAAAGAAGCACGATGGTTTAAATCGAATGAAATTTTGGTTCCGTATTTTTTTGCTGCGCGGGCTATTTCCAAACAAAATTGGGTTGTTTCCGGAGAGAGCGCCCCAATTAATCCCGACATGTGAACGATTTGAACACCTTCTTCACCAAAAATCCGATCCAAATCAAAATCTTTGACATTTAAAGTTCTTCCTACTTCTCCGGCACGATCGTTAAAAACGCGTGGTCCACGCGAACCATAACCGCTGTCTGCAATGTTTATCTGGTGACGGAATCCCCACGGATCGCCTTGTTCCACTTCAGGCCCTTCGTAGTCCATGTGCCGCGCTTTTAAGTTGCTTTTTATGAATTGAGCAATTGGGCTGCCTTTCACGAAAGTGCTCAGTACTTTCACCGGTAATCCCAGGTACGAAGATATGCTGGCAACATTGGTTTCAGCACTGGTTGCATATAAGGTAAATTTATCGCTCGAGTGCACCGGTTGTCCGTTGTCGGGAGTAATACGTGTTCCCATACTGGTGGGTACCAACATGGCGTATTTACAATTTTGCTTAAGTTTCATTTTTAAAGTTTTTAGCTGCTAACAAAGTTACAAGTCATTTGCAGCGTTGTTACTATTTTAAGATTTATTTCGTTTATTTAGCAATTACCCTGTACTTTCAATTTGGGAAGATGCGTTCTTAATCGTTAAATACTGCACCACTTCGTTCAATTCCCAGTTCCAGGCCGCGAAGCTCGGCCATTCCGCGTAATAGACCAATGGCCGAATATCCCGGATTCGTTTTTTTGTTCAAGTCATCCAGAATGGTATGTCCGTGGTCGGCACGCATGGGTATCATATCATCGGGGCGGTAAATGCTTTTCCGTTTACGTTGCTCCTTTAAGATTGCCAACATCACATTGTACATGTCAACATCACCCTGCAAATGCCCGGCCTCATGAAATCCATTTAACTCGTCGCGTTGAGTACTACGTAAATGAGCGAAATTAAGTTTTGCTCCATGGCGTTTTACCATGCCGGGTAAATCATTGTCGGCCCTGACACCATAGGAACCGGTACAAAGTGTAAATCCATTGTATATACTGTCGTAAACGCCCAGCAAAAACTCGAGGTCTTTCTCGGTGCTTACAACACGTGGCAATCCAAACAATGAAAATGGCGGATCGTCGGGATGAATGGCCAGTTTAACTCCACTTTCTTCGGCAACCGGAGCAACTCTTTCCAAAAAGTATTTCAGGTTCTTGCGATAAGTGGCGTCCTCAATTTCTTTGTATTCGTCCAGTTTATCCTGAAATTGTTGTAAAGTGTATGATTCTTCAGCACCGGGTAATCCAGCCAGAATTGTATGCTCCAATTCATAACGTTTCTCCCGGTTCATCGATTCAAAACGGTTTTGTGCACGATTAATTAATTCATCGCTGTATTCTGCGTCTGCACCTTTTCTGCGAAGAATGAAAACATCAAAAGCTACAAAATCAATCATGTCGAAACTTAAAGCGTGTGCACCATCTTCCAGTTCCATTCGCAGGTTAGTGCGTGTCCAGTCAACCACAGGCATAAAATTGTAGCATAAAACCGGGATTCCAACTTTGCCAACGTTTCTTATACTTTCAATGTAGTTGTCGATTAATTTATCACGGTTTGGACCAGCCTGTTTAATCTCTTCATGAACCGGTATGCTTTCAATAACAGACCAGGTTAAACCTCTCGATTTTGGCGTTTTTTGCTCATCGTCCCATTCAATAAACCGTTTTCTTTCTTTTAATGCTTTTTCACTCCAAACCTCGCCATTTGGAATTTCGTGTAATGCGGTTACAATACCTGTTGCTCCTGCCTGACGGATATCCTGTAAAGTTACCGGGTCTGATGGCCCATACCATCTCCATGTTTGTTCTAATGACATTTCCTTTAAATTTTACTGTTACAACCTTGTCATAAGTTTTGTCGTTAGCGTTAACGGTAGCTGATTTTAAAGAAGCCAGACCGGTTTAAAATCTGGCTTTCTTTAATTGTTCAAGCTGATTCAGGCATTGGAATTGACTATCGAATGCATAATTCAGACTTAAGCTCCCCCGGGAGGGAGCAGTTTTATAATTGTTAATTCCTTAATCCTTTCCTGACGACACCCGGGAATGTCTTCCCATGATTTCATTTCTCCTTTTTTGCAGTTCATCGATTTTAGTTTAAATCTTCACACAGAGCTTTTACCCTTTATACGCCACCAAAAGCACTGTAACCCCCATCAACCGGAATTACAATGCCTGTAATAAAGCTTGAAACATCAGAAATCAGGAATAATGTTGCTCCCTGCAGATCATTAGGTTCGCCAAATTTGCCCATTGGTGTGTTGTCGACAATTTTTTGTCCACGTGGACTGTAATTCCCGGTTTTTTCATCCATAACTAAAAACCGGTTTTGATTGGTAATGAAAAATCCGGGAGCTATTGCATTTACTCGAATTCCAACTTTGGCTAAATGAACCGCGAGCCATTCGGTAAAATTATTAATGGAAGCTTTGGCTGCTGAATAGGCAGGTATTTTTGTGAGCGGTTTGTATGAGTTCATCGAAGAAACATTCAGTACAACACCTTTCCTGTTTTTCAGCATATCGCGGGTAAAAACCATGGTTGGCAAAAGAGTTCCTTTAAAGTTTAAGGCAAACACCTTGTCGAAACCTTCCATTTCCAATCCGTAGAAAGTATCTTCAAGCCTGTCCAGATTCTCTTCAGTTATTACTTCCACTTTTGTGGTTGCCTGAGGACTATTTCCTCCTGCGCCGTTAATTAGTATGTCAATTTCACCGAGTTTCTGATTTATTTCTGCTTTGGCAGCTTCCAACGAGTCTTTGTCGAGTACATTAGCCTCAATGCCAATGACTTCGGAACCTGATTCCTGTGCTAACTCTGCGGCTACTTTATCGGCTATTTCTTTGTTGATGTCGGCAATGGCTATTTTAGTTCCAACCGATGCCATGGCACTAACCATAGCACTTCCCAGTACTCCAGCGCCACCGGTAATTACACATACCTTGCCTTTTAAATCGTTAAATGATAATGCTTGCATTTTTATTTAAATTATTTGTAATAATCTACATTTTCTTTGGTGACAATGTCAATCGAAGTGTAATTTTCCATGGCGATTTTACGCTTTTGAACCACACTGCGGAACAATTTATTGATTGAATTATATCCTTGTTCTTCAGGGCGTTGGCAGATGAGAAACTGTACCCTGTCATTTTTCAGATATTCAATATTTTCCTTTAGTAGATCGTGTCCGATTACCATAATGTCTTTCAATTGAAGCTTAGTGAGCAAACGCCCGATATGGAAGACCTTCGAGTTGGTGACAAAAATTCCCCTGATGTTTTTACTGCGGATTTTGTTCTCGATTTTATCCATCCATTTGAGATCTTCGGTATCGGGAACGTCGGTGGTAAAAAGTTCGTGATTATTCCTTTTATTTTTCCGAAACCAGTCGTAAAAACCTTTTTCTCGTTGTACAAGGTGGTTTTGGTTGTCCATTTCTTTTGCAAAGTGAATCACCAGAATATTCCCTTCGGGGAGCATTAAGTCGAGCAGTTTACCCGAAACCAATCCACTTTGATACGAGTCTTGTCCAATGTAGCTTAACTGCCCGGCATTTTTAATTTCGGAGTCGATAAAAACAAATGGAATCGCGTGTCTTTTTAATTCCTGTATAAAGGGTGTGGCTTCTTTTTTAAAAAACGGAGCCAGAATTACTCCATCCGGCTGTAATTCCAGAATTTCTGCAGCAGCCGAAACAAAACTTTTTGAATCGGCCTGGTTAAATGTAAAGGGCTGGATTTGAACGCCATACTGTTTTAATTCAGAAATCCTCTTCTGAACGCCAATAAATGGTTTGTTCCAATAGCCTTCAGCCGATGGGGGCTTGGGGAAAAGTGTTGCGAACACAGCCGACTTTTTTGAAGCCAGTGTACTCGCTAAAATATTGGGTTGATAATTTAACTCTTCAATAATTTGAAGAATTTTTTTCCGAGTCGATTCAGCCACTTCACCACGATTATGAAGAACCCGGTCGACTGTTCCAATGGATACTTTTGCTTTTTCGGCAATATCCTTAATTCGTATTTGTTTATTCAAGTCGATAATATCCTGTTTTTAAGGCTTTTAGTGCAGTTGTCGAAGACTCACGGCATACAAAACTAAAGATTTTTTTTGTTTTTCGTGTTCGTACACGGAAAAAATTAAACAAAATGTTTTGCAGCAGAATATCAAATTCAGAATCTAAAAAGCCGCTTTTGACAGATCAGGTGGTGTCTCCAGGATTTTCGGATTTTTTGCGAACTGCTTTATGGCTCTGAAAAGTTTTCCTCCATGTGATCCATCAACGACACGGTGGTCGAGCGTTGAAGCCAGCAGCATAATTCTTCGTGGCACGATTTCATCGTTAATAACAACCGGTTTTTTCTGAACCGCACCCAAAACAAATACAAATGATATATTCGATGAAGGAAGTAAGGATCCAAAACCAGTGTCGAGGCCAACTGTGCCGATGTTTGAAACCACGTACGATCCAAAACTATTGGAATCAAGACCAACTCCGGGAATTGAAATTCCCCAATCGATCGTTATAAGACGGTACAAACGGAATAACCATTGTCTGAACGGCCAGGGTACGTTTGCCAACAAATTTTTAGATTGCATAGTATCGTTTTCGTCACCTTTGCGCGAGTCCTTAATTTTCTGTCCAATTGTGTCGGCAATATCTTTCATGGTTACCTGGTCGGCATTTTCAATTTTTACCGTCCCCATTTGTCCTCCCGGAAGCAGTACGCTAACCATACCATCCACCTGTTCGCGTTGTACGATTTTACCCCTTTTGACATAGGTGTTTAGCTCCGGCACCTCTTGCCTGATGGCTCTGCCAATTATTTGAGCAATGAGGTAGGTAAGTGTAGTTTTTGTTCCCTCTTTCCTTTTTGCTGTCACATATTTCTCTAAATCCGTGACATCAAGCTCAACAATTCCGTAGATTTTTGAGTCGGTGGGTTTTTTGTAAATGGTTGACGCAACTTTGCGCCAGTTCGAATTATAGTCAATACTACTCATACAACGATTTATTCATATTAATAATCGTTTTCTTTTAACAAATTGAATAATTGTGGCTTTAAACGACAAATGTAATTTTTTAAACGGACTTTGCGCAAAATGAAAGGAAATGTTGTTTGAAATGATTTTAAATTAGCTGTATCGTTTGGTTTAAGTGTCATTAATACATAAGTTTATGAAGTACCATAAGGTATCATAGTTTGATGCTTCTGGTGCAAAAAAAAATAGAGAAACCAAAAAGAATGAGTCCGAAGCCTGAGCTTGTTTCAAAATCGGAACAGATAATTGCCTTTGTTACAGAGTCTGTTCGTTCTGGTAAGTATTTATCAGGCCAGGCCATTCCAAGTATTAATTTCACAGCACAAAAATTTGGTGTTGCCCGAAAAACGGTAGTAAGAGCCTACGAAAAATTAAAAAATACAGGTTTAATCGAGTCGCGTCCCAAAACCGGTTTTTTTGTCATTAACAAACGCCCCAGCAACAAATTAAAAGTATTGCTAATTGTTCATAGTTTCGATGGTCACTGGGAGGTGCTTTATAATGATTTCAGAGAGGGTGCTAATGGATTTTGTGAAATAGAAATATTTTTTCACCACTATAATATAAAGGTACTTGAGTTGATCATTAACCGAAATATAAACGATTATGATCTGTTTATCATCTCGTCTTTTAATCATCCACGTATTAAAGGTGTAATTGGACGTGTACCGGCTTATAAAGTCTTGCTGGTTTCACGAAAAGACCGTTTGGATGAAAGTTACAATTACATTATCCAGGATTTTAAAACTGGTACATATAGCGCACTCTGCATGGCACACGAGCAAATCTTAAAATATAAAAAGATAAATCTTGCCTATCCGGAGAAAGAAGGACATTCTATAAACCTGAAAGAAGGTTTTGAGAGCTATTGTGATGAACATTCAATGGCTTTTGAAACTGTAAATTCATTAAAAGAAATTGAAATCAGAAGAGGGGAATCGTATTTGACAGTTAGTGACAACGACCTGATTTACCTTCTAAATGTATGTAAAACAAAAAACTGGAAACTTGGAAAAGATGTTGGTGTTTTGTCGTACAACGAAACACCTTTAAAGCAGGTTATACGCGATGGAATATCTGTGATCTCCTGCAATTTTGAGCTTATGGCCGCTGAAATGGCAGGTTTTATTAAGGAACAAAAAACAATACAAAAGATAATTCCCATTGAATTTATAAAACGCAATTCATTATGACCAAAACAAAAAAATCGAACTTTCGATGGGCCGTAGTGGCACTTTTATTTTTTGCCACTACCATTAATTATTTCGACCGATTTTTAATGGGGATTTTAGCTCCTGTTTTAGAAACCGAAATAGGCTGGAATGAGCAGGAATATGGTTATATTATTGCTGCTTTTCAGTTCGCTTATGCCGTGGGTACGCTGTTAATGGGCTATGTTATCGACAGGCTTGGAACGCGCTGGGGATTTACACTGGCGGTTACGTTTTGGAGTATTGCAAGTATGTTGCATGCGGCAGCACGATCATGGCTTGGTTTTGCCTTTGCACGCATTGGCCTGGGCTTGAGTGAAGCGGGTAATTTCCCGGCTGCCATAAAGACCGTCGCGGAGTGGTTTCCAAAGAAAGAGCGTGCTTTCGCAACGGGTCTGTTCAATGGAGGTTCAAATGTTGGTGCAATTCTTGCGCCGATTACAATTCCGTTTATTATCGCTCAGTTTGGCTCGTGGAAATGGGTGTTTATATTGTCCGGATTTTTAGGATTTTTCTGGTTGATATTTTGGTTGATACTGTATAAAAAACCAAAACAAAGCAAGTTTACAAACCAGGCTGAAATTGATTATATAAATGATGGTGAACCCGAAGAAGAGAAATTAGAAGTTAGCTGGTTTCATTTGTTGAAGTACAAGCAAACCTGGGCCGTGGCATTGGGTAAATTACTGGCCGATCCGGTTTGGTATTTTTACTTGTTTTGGGGTGCTAAATTTCTGAATGCCAAATTCGGAATTGATTTAAAAGAAATGGCCCTTCCGCTGGTTACCATTTATGTTATTGCCGATTTGGGAGGAATAGCCGGTGGAGGAATCTCATCGTTGCTCATGAAGAAAGGCAAGTCGGTGAATTATGCACGAAAAATTACTATGCTCGGTTCGGCATTGCTGGTATTGCCGGTAATGACTGTTCCTTACTATTCATCCCTGTATCTAAGTGTGGGGTTAATTGCCTTGGCTGCGGCAGCACACTGCTCGTGGTCGGCAAATATTTTTACCGTAATTTCTGATTTATTTCCCAAAAACGTGGTTGGTTCGGTTACCGGTTTTGCCACAACAGTGAGTACTCTGGGAGGAATGTTAACCGCATTACTGATTGGATATGCCTTGAATGAGTCGGGCCCCGAAGGGTACAAAATTGCGTTTGCAGTTGCTTCATGCGGTTATTTAATCGGAATCGCCATCATTCATTTGCTTGTTCCAAATATGAAATCCCTAAAATCGATCCAATAGAAAATGAACTCAAGAGAAAGAATACAAAAAGCGTTAAATTTTGAAGAGGCTGATCGTGTGCCCTATGATTTGGCTGCTACTACCTGGACCGGAATAACAAATTCTGCCTATCAAAATTACCTGAAATTTGCCGGGAAAGATGCTGAAAGTCCCAATTGGGCCGATGTTATTCAGCAAATTGTTGTTCCTTCAGAAACTGTATTGGAAGAACTTGGTGCTGATGTGCGTGGATTAATGCCACTCACCAGTCACAATTGGGATGTATATTCAAAACTGAAAGACTGTGGTGAGTATTATGAGTATCGCGATGAATGGGATTTCGTTCATCATTTTCCGAAAAACGGATACTGGTTTTCACTGGTAAATAGCCCAATGGAAACAGCCGATTTTTCAGAAGATGGAATTGTAGGCAAAGGAACCTGGCCAAATGCCGGTGATGCCCGACGTTGGGAAGGATTACGCACTAAAGCCATTAGACATAAGGAGAATGGGAAAACGGTATTTACAAAAGGGCTCTGTGCCGGATTGTTTGAAATGCATCAGCGTGTGCGGGGCATGGAAAATGCCATGCTCGATCCCTTTATGTTTGTCGAAAATTCGGATCAATTAATAGGGAAGCTTACTGATTTAAAAATCGAATTCTGGGATGCTGCTCTCAATGAATTGGGCGATGTTGTTGATATTGTGGGCGAAGGTGACGATTACGGAACGCAACAGTCTCAATTGATTGCACCGGAACAATTCAGAGAACATTACCTGCCTCATTTTAAAAGAATACTTGGATTTATAAAAGGCAAAAGGCCTGATGTTAAAGTTCTTTTCCATTCGTGCGGTAATGTGAGGCCCATTATTCCCGACTTTATTGAGATGGGTGTTGACATTTTAAACCCGGTACATGTCAGGGCTACAGGGATGGAACCTGTTCAGTTAAAAAAAGATTTTGGAAAAGATATTGTATTTTGGGGTGGAGGAGTTGATACGCAGCATGTTTTGCCCAACGGAACTACCCAACAGGTGAAAGATGATGTGAAAAGGAATATTGAAGCACTGGCACCTGGTGGTGGATACGTGTTTAGCTCGGTACATAATATTCAGGCAGAAGTGCCACCCCAAAATTTTGTGGCAATGAATGAGGCATTTAAAGAATTTGGAAAATATGAATTATGAATAAGATCATTTTTTTTCTATCCGTATTGATAATTGCCGTTTTGAGGTCTCATGCTTCAGAAAAACCAAATGTGATCGTTATTATTGCCGACGATTTGGGATGGGCAGACATTGGCTATAACAATCCACGTGTATATACACCTAATTTGGATAAATTGGCCAATTCGGGTGCCAGGTTTGCAAATCATTATGTTATGCCTCAATGTACACCCACCAGGGTGGCTTTAATGACCGGTTGCTATCCCGGACGATTTGGAACCGTTGCATTAGCAGCTGCCAATGAAGCTGTTCTTCCTCTTGGTACTCCAACCCTTGCAACAATGTTTCAGGAAATGGGCTATGAAACTTTTATGAGTGGAAAATGGCATCTTGGTTCAATGCCTGAATATGGGCCAAACCATTTTGGTTTTGATGCAAGTCACGGCTCTTTGACAGGTGCTGTTGGGATGTATGACCATCGGTATCACAAAAAAAATGATACGCCCTATGATCCTACATGGCACAGAAATCATAAAATTATTACGGGTTTTGAAAATGGCCAACATGTCACCGACCTATGTCGTGATGAAGCCGTAAAGTTCATTATAAAAAAAAGAGACAAGCCATTTTTCTTGTATTTGCCTTTTCATGCTCCACATACGCCACTCGACGAACGAGGTGAGTTTGTTGATACACCTACACAACCTGATCCTGAAAATCCGAAGAGATGGCTAAATGAAGATAAAATTAAATGGTTTAATGATCCGGAAGGGAAGATACAGGCCGAACCATCCCGCGACAAAAGGTTGCTTCTTGCAACTGTGTATCACCTCGATAGTGCTGTTGGTGATGTTTTGAAAGCCCTGAATGAAAGTGGAAAAAAAGAGAATACGATCATTCTTTTTTCTTCTGATAACGGCCCATGGAGAGATAATAGCGGAGGTGGCTATCCTGATAATTATCCGCTTAAAGATTATAATCAGCCCTGTACTAAAAGAGGGAAAAAGCTGGATGTATGGGAAGGTGGAATTCATGTTGCCGGATTCATAAACTGGCCTGGTAAGATAAAGCACCGGAAAATTGACGAATACGTTCATATTATAGACTGGTTTCCAACGCTAGCAGCTATAATTAATTTTCGGGTCGAAAAAGAAATCCATTGGGATGGTATTGATCTATGCCCACTATTATTCGGAAAGGGTAATTTGCCTGAGCGCAGCCTTTATTGGATTTGGAATCCGAAAATAAATCGCTGGGCTTTACGCTTTAAGGAATGGAAAATAGTTAAATACGGTACCGATGAGCCATTAAAGCCTGAGGACTGGGAATTGTATAACTTAATTGTTGATCCTGAAGAAGATCACAATGTGGCTTCATCGTTTCCTGAAAAAGTAAAAGCCCTGCATGAAATGTTTCTGGAGCAAAGAGCCAAAGACAAGACTTAGGTTGTCTTTTGAAAATCATTCATGTTAAAAGAAGAAATTTGATCATTAAAATAATCACGATTTAAAAACCAAAATATGAAACACCAAAACAATTCACGAAGAGATTTTCTGAAAAAATCATCGGCCTTCACAGCCGGAGCAATGATCCTGCCCACAGTAGTTCCATCAACTGTATTTGGGAAAACAGCACCCAGCAATCAAATTAATGTTGGAATGATTGGTACGGGCCGCCAGGCTGTGCATGCCAACCTCAACAATGGATTTTTAAAATTAGACAACTGCCGCGTAATTGCCACAAACGATGTAGACAAATGGCGAATGAACAATGCAAGCCAGGTAATTAACGAAGCATATTCAAAGTCCGCCAAAAACTACAAAGGAGTGAAGGAATACGACGATTACCGCGACCTTGTTGCCAACAAAGACGTTGATGCCGTAATGGTTTCAACTACCGATCACTGGCATGCCCCGGCAACCATTCATGCAGCTTTGGCCGGAAAACATGTATGCATGGAAAAAGCTTTTACGGTAGCTCCGGCATGGGGAACAGCCGTGGTTGAGGCCGTTAAAAAGAAAGGGGTGGCTAACCGCCTGGATAGTGAATTCCGAACAAACAAAACCATGAACCGTGCCGTGGAATTGGTTCATAATGGTGTAATTGGCGACCTTGTGGAAGTAATTGTAGGAGTTCCGGGAGAATTAAATGGTAGTGCCCTGGGTCCTCAGGAAACCATGCCTGTTCCAAAGGAATTAAACTACGACATGTGGCTTGGACCTGCATTTGAAGCACCTTATACCATGCAACGTGTACACGAACCGGGAACCATTAACTCGCGACCGGGATGGTTGCGGATATCGGATTATTGCAACGGCATGATTACCAACTGGGGAGCGCACCTAAATGATATCGCTTTCTGGGGAATGAAAAAAGAGTATGAATTGCCCGTATCGGTGGAAGGAAAAGGTACTTTTGATAAAGGATTGTGGCACACCATTAATGCTTTTGATATTGATTATACATATGCCGATGGTTTAAAACTGAAATACAAAATTGATGAACCCTATGTGAAATTTATCGGTAAAGATGGTTGGGTAAAAGCGGCATACCCGAAAACATTAACAGCCAGCGACGATAAAATTCTGGCATTCGAGCCGGGTGATAAGGATGTTTGCTATAAAGATACTTTCACCGACAAAGCTGACTTCTTGAGGAGTATTGAAACCGGACAGAAAACCGACGAACCACTTGAGGTTGGAAACAATGTTTATATGCTGACAATGATGGGATTGTTCGCTGTTCAGCTGGGAACAAAGCTAAATTGGGATAATAAAACACGCACTTTTATAAACGACAATGCTGCTAATTCTTTAATGACCCGTGCGTTCCGGGAAAAATGGATCGACAAAGAAGTTGCCGACTGGATAAATAAATTTCAGACCTTTACCTTAAAATAGGCAGGTAGTACCTGGCAGCAGGGAATGTATGGATATCCTGTATACTGAACACTGATCACTGCTTCTTTGCTCTTTGTTCCTTGTTCTAAATTAGACTGAGCAGCTGCAATAAATTACAGTATTTAAACCAAAAACCAGAAAATAAAACAAATATTAACCAAGGTGAAAAAAACATATTCAATAATCATATTATTAATCCTGTTTGTGGCCTTTGGAATGGCCCAGGAAAAACCACAAAATAACTTTGAAGACTGGGAGAACAAGCCTGCGAAGGTTGTTCCGGGAAATGGGAATACAGCGCCTTCTGATGCCATTGTATTGTTTACCGACAATCTTGATTTATGGGAATTTGCTGGTGGTAAAAAAATTACCTGGGAAAGCTCAAAAAAGGGATTTGCAGTTGTACCAGGCACTCCTGATATTATAAGCAAACAGTCTTTCGGAAGTTGCCAACTGCATGTTGAATGGAGAGTTCCGAAAAACGAGGACCATGGTGAAACGCTAAACTGGGGAAACAGCGGAATAAAATTTATGGGATTGTACGAACTTCAGGTATATGATTCGTACGATGATAAACACAAAATTTACCACAACGGGCAGGCCGGAAGTATTTATAAGCAGCATTCACCATTGGTAAATGCATGTGTGCCTACAGGCCAGTGGGAAAGCTATGATGTTGTTTTTTCAGCACCTGTATTTAACCAGGATGGCTCTGTTAAATTACCTGCTTATTTTACGGTATTTCAAAATGGTATCCTCATTCAATATCATGTTGAAGTAAAAGGAACAACATCGCACGGGAAATATACCGCTTACAGTAAACATGCTGAAAGGTTACCACTATTAATTCAGTCGCATGGTTCGGCCGTGGAATACCGGAATATTTGGATCCGGGAATTGTAATTTGAATGGAACGGATGGCCGGGAGTCGGAAGTCTTTAGCCCGAAGAAAGGATATGATAATTAACCGTGGAGGCTTAAAGGCACGAAGTATTATGGGTAGGAATTGATATGGCCGGTGAAACCTGGGCCTGCTCTGAGCAGTAATTAATTTTTTAATCATCCAGGGATAGAATTGCCGAAGCAAAATAATCTTTTCGTCTTTGCGCCTAAGCGGTTTAAATGTGTTTTGGTTTATCGAAGCAAAGTGTTAAAATTGAATATTAACCTAATAGATA
>JBFEWU010000065.1:0-16492 GCA_041546215.1 Draconibacterium sp.
CCTAAAAAAATCTATCTTTTTCATTTTTCAACGGAGTAAGAAATAAAACTCAAAAACTTGTTTTTTGCTAAATCACTTAGCGTTAATTGTTGAACCAATATTCCGACAAAAAAGAAATATCAAACATGACTTTTGTCATGTTTTGTGTTTTTTGAGGGTTTTTCACAAACACGCAGCATATCAATCACTTACCGGCAGTTTTCACATAAAGGGTGTGCTGAAAATTTATAAAGGGTGCCGATAGCAAATATCAAGCTTATCTTATTTTAGGGCATATTGCACAAATGATTCTTAATTCTTAATGTTTTGATATGGCAAATCCAAGGTGGGGAACAATCCATGATTTAAGAAGTATATAAATCCGACCATGAGTAAGGTTCTTCGAGAGAATCCAGGAAGTACTTCCTGCCTAACAGACTGAATGGCAAAGAATATAAAAACTGTAATTCTCGAGCAAGCGATGCAAATGGAACTTTCTCTTTCCCGGGGCTTTATTCTTCGGTCTTCCGGCTAACTTCTACTTCTGCCGGAAATAAATTTGAATGGGGACTCCTGTGAAATTAAAATTATCGCGAAGCTGATTTTCAATGTATCGGCGGTACGGATCTTTAATGTATTGCGGCAAATTCGCAAACAGAGCAAAAGCCGGTGTTTGCGATGGCAACTGGGTACAATATTTTATGCGGATGTATTTCCCTTTAATCGACGGAGGTCCATAATTTTCGATGGCTTCCAAAAGCACTTCGTTCAATTCTGATGTTTTTATCCGTTGTTTGCGGTTTTGGTTTACTTCCATGGCAGTTTCCAAAGCCCGGTGTACCCTTTGTTTGGTTTTGGCCGAGATAAAGATAACCGGCACATCGGTAAAGGGAGCCAGGCGATTTTGAATCTCCTCAGTCATTTTTTTAGTGGTCATGGTATCCTTGTCAATCAAATCCCACTTATTCACCAGAATGACTACACCCTTTTTATTCTTAACAATCAGGTTAAAAATGTTAACATCCTGTGCTTCAACACCACGGGTTGCATCAATTAGTAATAAGCAAACATCCGAATTTTCGATGGTACGTACCGAACGTAAAACCGAGTAAAACTCAAGATCTTCGCTTACCTTCGCTTTTTTACGCAGCCCGGCAGTATCAACAATCATAAAATCGTGTCCGAACTTATTGTAACGCGTATGAATTGAATCGCGTGTGGTTCCTGCAACATCAGTTACTATGTTACGGTCTTCTCCAATTAAAGCATTTATAAACGACGATTTCCCGACATTCGGACGACCAACCACCGACAGATAAGGCAATTCGTGTTCTTCATCCAGCGAATCTTTATGCGGGAACTTGTCCACCAGGGCATCTAACATATCTCCCGTTCCGCTTCCCGTCATCGACGAAATGCAATAGATTTCACCAAGCCCAAGACCATAGAATTCCTGTGCATCCATAATCCGATTGTGGTTATCCACTTTATTCACCACCAAAATCACTTCCTTCCGGCTTTTCCTCAAAATACCGGCAATGGCATCGTCGAGGTCGGTTGTGCCGGATTCAACATCAACCACAAAAGCAATTACATCTGCTTCATCAATGGCCAAATGCACTTGTTTGTTAATCTCAGCTTCGAAAACATCATCCGAATTAACTACATAACCGCCGGTATCAATCACCGAAAATTCGATGCCATTCCACTCGCCTTTCCCATAGTTACGATCACGCGTAACTCCTGCTGTTTCGTCAACGATGGCTTTACGCTGCTCGATTAAACGGTTAAACATCGTTGATTTACCTACGTTTGGTCTTCCTACTATTGCTACTATTCTGCTGCTCATTTTTTTCCTGTTTTGCACCGGGCTTTAGCCGGTGATAAAATCTACAGTCTTTACTACTCTTTTGAAATTCAGTACTATTCAGAATACCAGATTTCCAAAAAATGTAACTGTAATTTATTTCTGTTTTCACCGAATTAAAGAACGGTGCTATTATCTTCTTCCCTGATACGAGTTACCCGGTATCTCTTAAAATTTATCGTAGCCAAATTGTTTAAGCGAGTTGTCTTTCTCCCGCCAGTCTTTTGCTACTTTTACATAAAGTTCCAGAAAAATCTTTTTCTCGAAAAATTCTTCAGCATCTTTCCTGGCTTCCATTCCCACCCGTTTAATCATTTTTCCCTGGTGTCCGATAATGATTCCTTTTTGGCTATCTCTGGAAACATGGATTACTGCCCGAATATTTATAATTCTCTCTTCTTCTTTAAACTCCTCAACTTCTACTTCAACCGAGTATGGAATTTCTTTCTGGAAATGTAATAAAATCTTCTCACGAATGATCTCCTGTAAAAAGAAACGTTCGTTTCGATCTGTCAGTTCATCTTTTGGGAAGAATGCTGGTCCTTCGGGAAGCAATTCCAGAATGCGGTCGAAAATGGGTTCGATATTAAATTTCTCCTGGGCTGAAATCGGGAAAATATCAGCTCCCGGGAATACCTTGGTCCAGTAATCGAAAAGTTTAACCACATCTTCCTGGTTCGATAGATCGATCTTATTTATTAATACAATAACAGGCATGTTCGATTTTCGAACTTTTTCAATGTACTCAGGATTTTTATCCGGTTTTTCAATTACATCTGTTACAAACAAGATCACATCGGCATCAATCAGGGCCGTGTCAACGAATCTCATCATCGACTCTTGAAGTTTGTAACTGGGTTTTAAGATACCCGGGGTATCGGAATAAACAATTTGAAAGTCGTCGCCGCTAACAATGCCTTTAATGCGGTGGCGTGTGGTTTGCATTTTCTTGGTGATAATTGATAATTTTTCACCAACCAGGGCATTCATTATTGTTGATTTACCCACATTCGGATTGCCAACAATATTCACAAATCCTGCTTTATGTGCCATATTTAAAATTTTAGGTGCTCCTTCTTTTGTTTTTTCTCCAAAAGAATTCTCATTTAATTCGTTAAAAATCAGCGCAAATATAATCCTTTTGAATGAATTTGCTTCTTCTTTTACCATTAAACGATTTTAAAGCGTTGAATTACCCGTTTCAGTACAGGTCCAAAACACACAAACACTTAATTATCCGCCCATTAACTTTCTATTCTGACGGTTTTGTCGTATATTAAATACGATTGAAAATTCTTGTAAGCCATGAATACAATTGCCTTTTGGGACAAAGTTGCCATTTCTGTTCGCTCGCGTAAAATTTTACAAGATTTGTTGTCCGAAAATCCTGTTCTTGAAAACATTATCCGAAAATCGAAGAGTGTTTACGAGGTTCACCTGGCACTAAAAGGCTGGGTTTTGCCCATTTTAAGAAGAAATCCTGCCGCTGAGAAATATTATAAGGACAAAGAGGAATCCACCACATATGCCGGGGACCTCAGCTGGCAGGATCTGGCTGCCATCCGAATTCTTGATTACATTGACCATGCGGGATACGAATATCCCGATCAGAATATTGGGGGTGTGCTTGCCCAAACAAATCCATTTAAAGTATTAAGGCTGGCAGCACTTTTTGGGACAGGAGGTGCAAAGTCAGCCTTTTTTAAAGACATGCTTCAACTCTTCCGACAGCTAAACGGGACACATACACTTGCACCCCCGGATAAAAACAAATTAAAAGGATGGATGAATGAATACCCTTCTGGCCTCGATCCAAAGGTGGATAAATTACGAAAAATCAATCAGAAAAGAATCATTCGTATTCTGATTGAAAAGATTGACAGTGGCGAAATGGGGAGTAAAAAATATGGTTTTAATCCGGGATTAAGTTTTGATAAAAAAGAAAAGCTGATGAACAAATGGTGGCATGAAAGCACTTTCCATTTGCAGCTTGCAGTGCGTTCTCCCGAGCTGCTCAACGAAATGCTGGATTACACACTTACCGAGGAAACCATGAAAATCCTTACAAAAGCACGAAAAAAAGGCATTCCTTTTTTCGTAAATCCTTACTACATATCCCTGTTAAACGCCTATATCCCCGACTTTGTGGTCGGTGCCGACCTGGCCATTCGTGATTATGTGATCTACAGTAAACAGTTGGTTGAGGAATTTGGAAAAATTGTAGCCTGGGAGAAAGAGGATAAAGTAAAACCAGGTATTCCAAATGCTGCCGGCTGGATTTTGCCCTCTCATAATATTCACAGGCGCTACCCCGAGGTTGCTATTTTTATTCCGGATACGGTCGGGCGAACCTGTGGAGGGCTTTGTGCCAGTTGTCAACGCATGTACGATTTTCAAAGCGGACGGTATAATTTCAACCTCGACCGGCTAAAACCCAGTAAATCGTGGCCGGAGAGACTTCCAAAATTACTGGAATACTTTAAAAACGATGCCCAATTGCGCGACATACTTATTACCGGCGGAGACGCACTAATGAGCTCCGATAAAAGCCTGGAAAACATTCTGGATGAGATCTACAATATGGCAAAAGCCAAAAAGGAAGAGAATAAATTACGCCCCGAAACCGGGAAATATGCCGAAATTATCCGGATTCGCATTGGCACACGACTACCCATTTACCTTCCGCAACGTATTACTCCCGAGCTGTGTGCGATTTTAAACCGGTTTAAAAACAAGGCACTGCAGATTGGCATAAAACAGTTTGTGATTCAAACGCATTTTGTATCGCCCATGGAAGTTACCTCAGAATCGAAGCGTGCGGTTGAATTACTTCTGAATTCGGGATGGGCTGTCACCAATCAGCTGGTTTTTACGGCGGCGGCATCACGCAGGGGGCACAGTGCTAAACTACGGGAGGTATTAAATAAAATCGGAGTTCTTTCCTATTACACATTCACCGTAAAAGGCTATCATGAAAACCAGGAAAACTTTGCACCCAATGCACGCTCAGTACAGGAACAGACGGAGGAAAAAATATTTGGAATCCTTCCGGAAGAACATATGGATTTTGCTCAAAATTTATTGCAGGATCCTCAGCATCTGGTAAAAAATATAAAAACGCTTATCAAAAAAACAGACTTACCTTTTCTTTCCACCGATCGCAGTGTGCTAAACCTTCCCGGTGTTGGGAAAAGCATGACCTTCCGCACCATAGGTATTACTCGTTATGGACGGCGAATTCTGGAATTCGACCACGATCTTACACGAAGACATAGTCCCATCATTAAGAAAATGGGTAAAGTGGTAATCATTGAACCCAAATCCATCGACGACTACCTGAAACAATTGGATGAGATGGGAGAAAATCCCGACGAATACAGCAGTGTCTATGGCTATTCAATTGGACAAACCGAGGCGCGAATGCTCATGTACGAATATCCTGAATATACTTACCCCCTTACCGATGAATTAACAAACCTGGAAATTTAGCCTGTTGATTTTCCGTGCAGAATGCAATTATTGAAACATACCTTCTTATTCCAGATCCTGAATTAATTCCGGGCTTAAAGTTCCTGTAGCTATTTCACGTACTTCTCCGGTCATTCTGATTTCCCAATCCTCATCAATTTCAATGGCCAGGTATCCACCGGGCATTTTAATGGTCAGCTTCCTTTCGCATAATCCAAGTTTTACTACCGTACAAGCCACAGCACACGATGAACTTCCGGATGCCAGGGTCCAACCTGCACCACGCTCCCAGATAAGAACCTCCACTTCGTTGGATGAAATTACCCGGGCAAACTGCACATTTATGCGGTTTGGAAACATCGGATGATTTTCTATTTGTGTACCATATTTCTTAATTTCAGCTTCACTCAACTCTTCTTTTAAGATCACGCAATGGGGATTCCCCACCGATAAGCAGTTGATTTCGTATTCCCGGTCGTCTAAACTTAATTGTTCCCCTATACATTCATGATTTTCGCAGGTAACAGGAATTTTATCCGATTCGAAGATGGCCTTTCCCATATCCACTTTTATGGTGTAAGCTTTGCCATTTTTTTCTTCAATCACTTCCGCGCTTACCAAACCGCCAGGTGTTTCAATGCTAAAATTTTTTTTCTTTGCAAAGCCATAGTCGAAAAGGTATTTTGCAAAAATGCGCAAGCCGTTACCACTCTTTTCTGCCTCCGAACCGTCGGGATTTAAAATGCGTAAGCCAAAATCGGCTTTTGTACTTGGAATTTTCAGCAGGATGCCATCGGAACCAATGCCAAAATGTACATCGCAAATTTTTATTATGGCCTTTTCTGTAAGTTTAAAATTAATCTCTTCGTGGTTTAACACGATGTAATCGTTTCCCAGTCCGTGAGATTTTACAAAGCTGTTCTGCATAAGGTTCGTTTATTTTTTTCGCAATCAAAATTATAATTCTTTACAGATTCACCTTGCTGTTTTGGCATATTTTTGTACCCCATCATTTGATAAGTCCGAATTTATTGCCTCGTGGCCGGCACCCCTCCCCGGGAGCCCGTTGGACATTGTGGTTCCAGTTAGCAGGGAGGAATGCAATCCGAAAGGCTTTTATAAAAAAGGCCCGATGCAATGCAACGGGCCCTACTATTCTATTTCATTTTGATCTTAATCAAGCAAGGCGTTTACTTTCGAAACACCTTCAGCACTTGCTTTTAGTTTTGCATCTTCAGCATCTGATAGTTCTATTTCAACGATTTTTTCTATCCCGTTTTTACCAATAACACAGGGTACACCTATGGAAATATCATTTAAACCATATTCACCTTCAAGCATAGCAGAACAAGGGAACATTTTTTGAGAATCCAGGGCAATCGCACGAACCAGCTCCGATACCGCCGCACCAGGGGCATACCATGCACTTGTTCCAAGCAGCTTTGTTAAAGTAGCACCTCCCACTTTTGTTGCTTCCACTACTTCAGCTTGCTTTTCTTGGCTTAAGAATTCGGCAACAGGAACGCTGTTTCGAACCGCTTTTTCAATAAGAGGAACCATGCCGGTATCGCTGTGTCCACCAATAACCATGGCACTAACGTCTGATTGTGGGCATTCCATGGCTTCTGCCAGACGATATTTAAAACGAGCACTGTCAAGCGCACCACCCATGCCGATAATACGGTTTTTAGGAAGACCTGTTGCTTTGTGTGCCAGATAAGCCATAGTATCCATTGGATTACTCACAACAATGATAATTACATTTGGCGATTCCGCTATTAACTTTTCGGATACATCTTTTACAATACCTGCATTAATCCCGATCAACTCTTCACGTGTCATACCGGGTTTACGGGGAATACCACTTGTAATAACAGCAACATCGCTGTTTGCGGTTTTTGAATAATCGTTTGTGGTACCAACAATGTTTGTATCAAAACCATTTAAAGAAGCAGTTTGCATTAAATCCATTGCTTTACCTTCAGCAAATCCTTCTTTAATGTCTATCAAAACAACTTCTTCCGCGAAATTTTTAATGGCAATATACTCGGCACAACTAGCACCTACGGCACCTGCTCCAACAACTGTTACTTTCATCTTACTAATTCTTTATGTTATAAATCTATATTTGTTAATCGATTAATATTCAAATTGTTTCCGGCACGCAAAGTTAATTGTTTTTTTCTTGACATGGAAATAAAAAAAACATTCAAAATAGCTTTAAACATAGGGTAAAAATGAAATTATGGGTGATAAAAATAAGTGATTTTATCCCAATTAGTTTAACCAGTAGGTCATTTTTAAAACGACGGCTCTGTTTCTTCCCGCCCAGTTCCCGGTGAAGTAGTTATCGGTATAAACCAAATAAATATCGGAAACCGGCTGGTAACGCCACTGAAATCTTGAATTGATATTCAGGTTATCTATTTGCTCGTTGTATTGCACAAAGGTCGACCAGAAAATTTTATCGCTAAAGGTAATATCCATTTTAGGCCCCACCAGCCAAAATTGTTCGCGTTGAAAGGGACCACCCAAATCCATGTCGGTGTAATTGAAATTCAAGGTCAGGTTAACGTAAGGCTGGAAACGATATCCAACTTCGCCCTGAACATATTGAATATTTCCACTGTAAAAACCGCCTTTCATCACTTCTGCTTCCCAGTTGAATAAATTTTTACGTGTCGATTCGAATTCAATCTTCACCTGATTAAAATCGTAGTCGGAATCCGCCGGAAGGAAACTGTTTTCATCATTGGTCGGATTAAAATCCTGTTGTAATACCACATACTTATCAGTGTACTCAACACTAAATTTTGCGCGGTTTTGAAATTCAATGCTATATACCAATTGGTATTGATCTTCAATTTTATCGGTATTGGAATTGTAATAATTTTCGATCCCGAATCGTGGTCCATGACTGACAATGGTTTTGTTGGGCACAAAAGAGTACCCTGCAAAACCTCCCAGGAAATTATAACCCCTTCTTCTCACGTAACCTGCCTCGGCGCGGTAGTTTTCGCCCACCGATGTTTCAAAAAATCCGGCACTAATATGTTTGGTACTATACATTAACGATGCTCCCTGTGCATATTGTTTACCCGGATTTTCGGGTTGAAAAGAACGGTGATAAAAGAACTTCCCGTCCCACAGGTTGTCCTTACTGGCCAAATTATAGTCGACACCAATAACCCGGTTAAACATACTGGTATCGGAAGGTACACCGAAATATTCTTTGTTAACCGCAATAAAGCCGATGTTCGATCGGGTGAATATTTTCTTCTGAACCGATGCCACCGTGAAATTACGAGCCGGGTTTTCACGGGTTTCTTCGGTTGTCATATTCATAAAACCTATACGCCAGTTGTTTCCAATTTTTCCACTCAGGCGTGCTCCCGCCCGCACAGGGGCATCCAACCCAATCCTTCGCGAGAAAAATGGGGTTAAGACTTCATGGTATCCATAGCTGGAGAATAAGTCGCTGTTTTCGAGGAAAAACTGTCTTTTCTCGGGAAAGAACAACTCGAAGCGATCGATATTGCTTACTTGCTGGTCTACTTCAACCTGTGCAAAATCGGGATTATAAGTTAAATCCAGGGTCATCGATGAAGAAATACCCACTTTTGCATCGAAACCTATATCTTTACGATAGTGAGTAGCTGTTCCGGCATCAAAATCTTTTGCCACTCCGCCCAGGATATATGGAATAAGTGAAAACTGCATTTTTGATTTTGACAGGGGTTCTTCAAATTTCATCACTCCGGTATAAGCCAGCGAAGCCGTTGGAAACTGCCGCGGAACTGGTGCCCATGCCGATTTTTCATTGGATTTTAAATCGAGACGGCTAAAATTTGTATTCCACATCTGGCTCCCTTTGGGGTAACGAACCGATTTAAAAGGAATGCGCATTTCGCTTACCCACCTGTCGTCGTAGTGTTTGGTTTTCGATTCCCATTTGCAGTCCCAATCCAGGGAGACTTTATTCCCATCGCTCATTGTCCCGTCCCATTTAGCCCCCGATGCAGAAACACCAAATGAAAACCCGTTGGTTTGATCCAGGAAAGTATCGAAAAAAATGAGCAGATTATCGTTATTTCCAAACTTAAAATCGCGTCTATACGATTCCATAATCCGTTTCCCGGGAATGGTATCATAAAAAATTTGGGCAATGTACAATGCTTTGTCATCGTAGGTCATCAGCATGGTTGAGGGCTGAGTTGCATAACCCGTATCAATGGGAAGTACTTTGAAAAACTTATCGGCCCGCTGGGCTGCCTTCCAGTCGGCTTCTTCAATTATACCATCGATCTTAATGGCCGATTTTGCTTTTTTAACATGATAAACAAAGTCTTTGTTGTAAGTATTAAGCGCATAATCCTTTTTTGATTTTACCAAGCCTTCGCCCGAAACAGAAAATGCCACAATTATAAATAGTAGAACCAGAGATAACTTCATTTTGAAAATTAACTTTAATCGATTTAGGTACTGACTTGCCACTGATGTGGCAATGATAACATTGAAGCTGCTACTATATTCGCTAAAAAGTCCCTTTTGCTTTTTTAATACATTTACAGCGAAAACGATATAAGCGACAAAGATATCTAAATTGTGATATTTACAAAGGGGTACTTGTCAGGTAACTGAGGGCACGCTTACTCGGGTTGCACAAGTTGGTATTTTTTATCGTAGAGTTTTAACTGGCGTTCTTTCCATACGGCACCTTCCAAAAATACCGGATGCATTTGCTGAACATCCCATTTCCCCAGTTTTTTAAGCAATGATTCAGTAATCTCCAGGTTTTGCAAGGCCACATTCTTTTGTTCCGAAATGTCTTTCGACAAATCGAAGAGCAATGGCAAACGGTCGGGTAAACGCACCAGCTTCCAGTTCCCCTGGCGGATGGCAGCACTTATGGTAAATCGCCAATTCATGGACTCATGGGGCAAGCCATTGTTAATTCCGGTTAAATAAGGCACCAGGTTTACACCGTCAAATTTTACATCTTTTGTAATTTCTCCTCCTGCCAGTTCATAAAATGTTGCTGCAAAATCCAGGGCAGAAACTGTATTTTCGTAGGTTTCCCCCTTGGGCAGGCCTGCCGGCCAATTCATAATAAACGGAACATGAATACCTCCTTCAAGCAAAATTCCCTTCTGACCGTTAAAAGGAGCATTTATTGATGCATTACTATCGCATGGTCCTCCGTTATCGCTGGCAAAAACCACCATTGTATTTTCATCTACTCCATTTGCCTTAAGCGCCTCCATTATTCTTCCCACATTCACATCGAGGCGATAAACCATGGCACAATATTTTCTGCGCTTTTCGTTTTCGATGTGTTTAAAAAGTTCCAAATCAGCTTCGGTGGCATGCATGGGAGCATGTGGAGCATTAAACGAGGCAAACAAAAAGAAGGATTCGTCTTTATGGCGTTTAATAAAATCGACACATTCATCACCTTTGTCATCGGTAAGGTAGGTAATGGCCTGCGGTGTTTTGTAGTTGCATTCTATGGGGCATTCGTAGCCTTTGCCATTGGGTTTCGACATAAAATAGTGATGTCCACCGCCGGTATAGCCCCACATCTCGTCGAAACCACGTTGCAGCGGATGAAAATGCGGCTCGTATCCCAGGTGCCACTTACCCACAAGCCCGGTTACATAACCCAGGTTCTGTAAGCGTTTTGCTATGGTTGTCTCTGTGAGGGGTAGACCCAAAAACGCAGGATCAAAACCAGGCTGATTAACTGCCAGATTATTATCGTGACCAAAAGTCACCTGGTTTCTTCCGGTTAATAATCCTGCTCTCGACGGACTGCAAACCGGTCCGGAGACATAACCATTGGTAAAGTTTATTCCATCGGCTGCCAGCTTATCAATATTTGGTGTAGGAATTTGTTTACTCCCATTTAAACTCAAATCGGCATAGCCCAGATCATCGGCCAGGATAATGATAAAATTTGGTTTTTCATTTTGTGCCCAAAGTATATTTCCTGTTATACAGAAAAGGCAAATCAGTGTTATTAATCTAAGCTTCATTGTTATTGTTTTTTGTCATCTCTATATTCAGGATTTAACTCGGTTGGAACGGGGGCATTTGTATCCAGCCTCCATTTCTCCAGCATGCCCAATAATTCTTTAACTTTCCCGGGGTTGTTTTGTGCAAGATTGTTTTTCTCGCTCAAATCCTCTTTCAAATTGTACAATTCAATGTCGTTGTTTTCGAAATACTGAATGAGCTTCCATTGGCCCAGCCGTAATGCTGAACCGGGACGTGTTCTGAAAACGGGATCTTGTGTTTCCCGGTTACCGCCTTCCAGGTAAATTGGGAAATGCCAGTACAATGGCCGTTCTTTTAATTCTCCACCCATTAAAACGGGCAAAATTGAAGTGCCGTCCAACACTTTGTTTTCTGGTTTTTGAATTCCTGCCACTTCCAATAAAGTTGGGAAAAAATCGAGGTTGGTAACCGGAACATCTGTTTTTGTGCCTGGCTTAATTTTCCCAGGCCAATGGGCAAACATAGGTTCCCTGATCCCTCCTTCGTAATAAGCACCTTTCCCGGCACGTAAGGGCCAGTTTTTAGTCACTTTATACAGGCCACCATTGTCGGATATAAATAGGATTAAGGTGTTTCCCAGTTTTCCTGATGCTTTCAAATTGGCAAGCATTCTTCCGATCTGCGTATCCAGATTTTCAACCATGGTGGCATATTCTGCATTGTTCTGTCCGTTCCATTCTGCCTTTTTCTCGTATTTTGGGAGCAACTCTTTTACCGGATGAATGGGTGTATGAACGGCGTAGGGCGAATAATACAGGAAGAAGGGTCCTTCCTGAACGGAATTCAGAAAATCAAGTGTTTTATCCATTACCAGGTTGGTAAGGTAATAATCTTCTGAAGGTGCTTCCAGCGGAACACGCTTGTAGGGAGGATAATAACTTCCCGGATTTCCTGCTTCGCAACCCCCGATATTCACGTCAAATCCACTGCGCAACGGATCTTTTGTAATGTGCCATTTCCCTGCATGGCAAGTGGTATAACCAGCATCCTTCAGTGCCTCCGTAAGAATATATTGGTTTTCATCCAAATACCATGTATTTTCGCTTGGTATAAGTTTTCGTGTTGAACTTTTTCCCCTGTCCGAATTATTCACCGTATAAACTCCGTGCCGCTGGCTCCATTGGCCACTCATCATACACGACCTGCTGGGAGCACAATTGGCGGCCGCAGCGTAGGCATTGGTAAAAATCATTCCATCGGCAGCGAGTGCATCCAGGTTTGGCGTTTCGTAGTATTCCGATCCCATAAAGCCGACATCCCGCCATCCCATGTCATCGATGTTTATAAGCAAGATGTTGGGACGTTCATTTTCTGTTTTGAAAGAACATGAAAAGAGTAAGATCGCAAGCAGAATAAATATGAACTGTTTCATGCGTAAAATGCGTTAATTGATTTGTAAAATTACAAGAATATCCATGGAATTAGGATATAGTTCTTTCAAAAGAAGGTGGGTATTTTATCATCTCATACAAAAAAAGCAAGAAATGGTGTTTGCTTCATCGTTCCTTATCGCCCAACACCTTTTGTCTGAAAGCCTCGATACGAGCTGCCTGGTGTTCTTCTTCCATTATAAGTTCTATTTTTTTTACAATTTCGGGATGCTGCAAAGCCACATTATTTTTCTCCTGAATATCATTTTCGAGATCATAAAGTTCCATCTCGCCCAGTTCATCCTTTCCATTCCTGCGAATTCCTTTCCAAATCCCCATTCGTACGGCCTGGTTTCTTCCTAGTTCCCAATATAAGTTTTTGTGGATACTTTGTGTCCCTTTATGTAGCAATACCGGTAACATAGAAATTCCATCGGTAGTTTCGGGAATTTCTTGCCCCGAAATTTCACAAAGAGTTGGCATTACATCCCAAAATGCCGAGACATGATCTGTCTTCGACCCTTTTTCAATTTGCCCGGGCCACGAAGCAATCATCGGCACCCGTATGCCCCCCTCCTGAAACGATCCCTTTATTTCACGGCTACCACTACCCAGCACTCCGGCGCTTTCGAACCACTGAGAGTTTGTACCTCCATTAAAGGTCGGGCCATTGTCTGATGAAAAAAGTATTAGTGTATTCTCATATATTCCAAGCTCTTTAAGCTTCGCCACCAGCTTACCAATGTTTTCATCGAAATAAGAAACCATTGCTGCGTAAGCCGCTTTTGGATTTTTGTGTGGATAATATCCTTTATCTCCGGTATAAGGTTCTTCTTCCCCAAATTTATCTACATAATAATCGACCCAGGATTGTGGTGCCTGCAGGGCAACGTGTGGAATTAAAGATGCCCAGTAAAAGAAGAAGGGTTCATCTTTGTTTTCCACGATGAATTTCTCCATCCCGGCATACATCACATCTTCGGCATAATCATTTTGAGTGTAAGGTTCATAGCTTTTGGGATCCTTGGGATCGGCATCAACAGGCAATCGTTCGCTCAAAGGCATTGTTGTGTTATTGAGATAGAGGCGTTTGTCGTTTTCGTAAATAAAGGGTGGATAATAGGTATGAGCAATACGCTGACAGATATAACCTATAAAATAGTCGAAACCCTTTTTTGTGGGGATGCTGCTGGTGTGTGGTGCTCCCAGTCCCCACTTACCCGACATTCCGGTTTTATATCCGGCCTTTTTGAGTATTGAAGCAATGGTTTCTGTTTCATCCAGCAAGGGCAAATGCCCTTCCAGCGTTGAATCAGCTTCCATGGCAAATATACTTTGAACATTACCCCGCGAAGGCCAGGTATTGTTATTTCTTATATCGGTATGTCCGGTATGCTTTCCGGTTAACAAAACGCTTCTTGACGGGGCACAAACTGCCGATCCGGAATAGTGCTGGGTAAAAACCATGCCACTTCTGGCCAGTTGGTCGATATTTGGTGTTTCTATTTTTGTTTGTCCATAACATCCCAGGTCGGCATAACCCAGGTCGTCGGCCAATATGTATATTATGTTTGGTTTTTTATCTTTCTTCTTTTGCTGGGAAGCAGGTGTACAGCCATAAGCTGCAAAAGCAAACACCAGGATAACAACCTGACATACTTGTTTCATTTTTAACTTTTCTTAGTTTGTATTCAAAATCTCTTCCATTTCTTTTTCAGACTCAAAATTGCTACGATTGCCCCAACCGGCCTTCACCTCTCTCCTCTCATAAACCGGTTATAAAAATCATCATCGTTTTTATTGGCGTAGGTATACTTGTCAAAAACCGTTTATTTACTGATTTCATTTTACGTTATCCACTTAAATTATTCTCAATTAATCACCCAACTCTTTCATCACAAACCTACCCGATGGATCGGTAGTATGTTCCTTTTCCATTATTCCTTCCATTTGTTTTACAATTTCAGGATACTGGTCTGCAATATTATTTTGCTCCTGCATGTCTTCCTCCAGGTTATACAACTCCAGTTTCATGTTCCCTTTCATAATGTTTTTCCTGATGGCTTTCCATTTCCCCAATCTAACTGCCTGTTGTCCTCCATAGGATGGAAACTCCCAATACAAATGCCTGTGTTTTTGCTGTTCTTCACCAACAAGGGTTGGCAAATAACTAATACCGTCGCTGCCATCGGGAACATCAACACCTGCAATTTCGCAAAGGGTTGGCATTACATCCCAAAATGCGGATATGTGATCCGACCTTTTTCCGGCTTCAATTCTTTTGGGCCATGAAGCCACCATGGGTGTTCTTATGCCTCCTTCGTGAGTAAATCCTTTCCCCCAACCGTATTCACTCATAAATGGTCCTCCGCTGTTAAACCAGGGCGAATCGGTTCCTCCGTTATAAGTTGCCCCGTTATCTGAAGTAAGCACAATCAGGGTATTGTCGTAAAGTCCCAGGTCCTTTAGCTGTTGAACCAGTTTCCCAACGTTTTCATCCAGGTACGAAACCATTGCGGCATAGGCTGCATGCGGATAACGGTGAGGAAAATACCCTTTATTGCCCGGATAAGGTTCTTCATCCCCAAATTTACTGACGTAATAATCGACCCATCTTTGAGGCGCCTGCAATGGCGCATGGGGTATTGGTGTAGCCCAGTATATGAAAAAGGGATTCTCTTTATTTTCAGCGACAAATCCTGTCAGTTCGTCGAACATAACGGTGCTCGAATAATTTTTCAGATTGTATTTACTGTAGCTGCCAGGGTCGTAGGGATCGGCTCCCTTGTCGAGTTTCGTATTTGGAGCCACGGTATCGTTATCCAGATGCAAACGTTTTTCGTTTTTATATAAATGTACCGGGTAAAAAGTATGTGCCTGTCGCTGACAATTGTAACCCACAAAAAAGTCGAAACCCATTTTTGTGGGAATACTATGGGTATGGGGTGCTCCCAGCCCCCATTTACCAAACATGGCGGTTTGGTATCCGGCTTCTTTCATTTTATGGGCAATGGTAATGGTACCTTCTTTCATAGGAGCCTGCCCTTCAAGGGTCGAATCAGCAATCATTGCACGATAGTCCCACACGTCTCCACGTTCTCTCCATTCGTCGTTGCCACGCACTTGCGCATGGCCCATGTGTTTTCCGGTTAGCAAAACACAACGCGATGGCGCACACACCGGAGCTCCCGAATAATGGTCTGTAAAAATCATCCCATTCCCGGCCAAAGCATCAATGTTCGGTGTTTCTATCAGTTCCTGTCCAAAACAGCCCAGTTCTCCATAACCGAGATCATCGGCCAGGATGTAAATTATATTTGGTTTCTGGTCTTCTGATTGGTTAATTGATGCACACGACCAGATTCCTGTCGTTCCCAATATCAGGATAATGATTCTCATGGAGAATTGATATAATTTATTCGATTTCATGTGTATATAATTAGTTTAAACTTTTGTTTTTCAACGCTTGACATACAGAAAGGTATATGTATTTTTTATGGTCCATGGAACTCGTCCTGACACATCGGGACTCGTTTCACGTGTCTAAATTTTAGATTACGTTTTCATTTTCAAAACTTTACAGCAACCCTGAAACAGTCTCATTTTTCTCATGCTCCCGCGCGATTGCATGTTTATAATCTTCAATTTCCTGTAACTGAACCTTTCCGGCTTTGTCTGTGTCAATTGGGGCTTTATTAAAATTCATTTCCCTCCCATAAAAACTTACGGTTCCCATTGTTTTTTTCTCAAG
>JBFEWU010000466.1:0-3333 GCA_041546215.1 Draconibacterium sp.
CTTTGTAATCTACCTGGTCATTTGTAGTAAACGGAGTAATTAAAGCGACTCCAGCACCTGTAAATAGCTGACTCATTAATTCGAAGTTTTATTTAGCTGCGCAAGATAGAAAATTTGTTGTTTGGCAAGGTAAATAGGATCTTTATTTTCTCCAATTTTAATATTAAGGTCGAAATAATTATCGTCGTCAGGGGAACTGCCAATTTTAAACTTTGCATTCGAAAGAGCGGTTATATAATCAACCGCATAATTAGGCTCCAATGCAATGCATAAAAGCAGGTCGAAATTTATTTCCATAAAATTGCCCATCTTGTCAGTTTTTGGAATTCCCCACCAGTTGAGATCACTAACAGCGAGCGAGTTGGCTTTAGCCATGGGATTCGAATCTTTATCGAAGATGCAGTAATCGCGAAAAATGACACCTTGCTGTTGAAAATATTCGCGTAAAAACTGGACAGCCGGTTTTTCTGATGGTTGCCAGATTACACCCACTTTGCAGTGAGGGGCAAGCGTTGGAATAACCGGGATTCTGCTTTGTGCAGCAATTAACTTATTCAGTTTACGATATGCATATTTTTGTTTAAAGCCCATGAATCATTTTTTCTTTTTTCTTGGTTTACAGGCTTTACAAAAATCGTTCAATTTTTCAATTTCCTGCAATATCCGGGTATTCCATTTTTCAATTTCCTGGGAGCTCGATCCATGAAAAGTATCAGCTTCCACTTCCGAAAGCAGACGAGTATGTTCGGCATATACCTGCTGGTGTAGTTTTGATGGCCCTTTCGTTAGTAGTTGAGCTCTTTCTTCAAAAAATTTTTTCCTTAGTTTTCGGGCCTGTAGCTCGTAAAGGTTAAATATAAGTTGCTGGTACCTCACTAAGCGATGGGTGGCTTCTTCATTCCCTTTATGGATATAGGAGGCATCTTTCTGAAATGTGGCTGAAACATTTTTGTTCAGATTTCGGGTTGTGATTACGTTAATTCCGCCCATTTCGTACGATACAGAAAAACTCCCTGAAACACTTTGCATTTGTCCTTTGTTTACTGCTTTACCCTGAAAATCTTCAGGCTTTAGCTGGTAATCGGCATTCCATTCAATTATATTTTGGGCAAAACTAATGTATGTCAGTAGTAAAAATGTTACTAGCAGGGAAAGGTTTTTCTTCATCTTTTTAGCTTGAATAAACGCCAAATGTAATTACTTTTTTTTGAAATGAATTTAATTATTCCTTCAGCATATTCAGGAAATCATCTTCTGAAATTAATGGAATTCCGAATTTGGTAACTTTCTCTAACTTGCTGGGGCCAATATTTTTTCCGGCCAGCATATAGCTTGTTTTTTTTGAAATTGATCCCACATTTTTACCTCCATTTTTCTCGATCATTTTCTTGAGTTCGTCGCGCGAATGCTTTTCAAAAGTTCCTGAAATAATGATATTTAAGCCCGCCAGTTTATTGGTTTGCCCTTCCAGCTGATCTTTACTAATTGCAAACTGCAATCCTTTTTCTTTAAGCAGGTTTACCAACTCAATGTGTTTTTCCTTCGAAAACCATTCTTCAACACTTTCTGCAATTCGCCCTCCAATCTCATCTATTTCAACTAACTGTTCCAGAGTTTGTTTTTGAATATTTTCAATGGTGTGCAATTTTTTCACAAGGATTTTTGCAACCGTTTCGCCAACAAAACGAATTCCAAGGGCAAAAAGTACACGTTCAAATGGAACTTTTTTTGAAGCCTCCAGTCCGTCCAGAATTCGTTGGGCTGATTTTTCTGCCATTCGATCCAAATTCTCCAATTGCTCCCTTTTGAGTTGATATAGATCGGTGATGTTTTTTGCGAGTCCTTCGTTGTAAAGTAATTCGATGGTTTCTTGTCCAATGCCGTCGATATCCATCGCTTTTCGACTTACAAAGTGCTCCATTTTTCCTTTTATTTGTGGAGGACAACCATCTTCATTGGGGCAGTAGTGTGCGGCTTCTCCTTCTTCCCGGATCAGTTGGCTTGCACATTCAGGGCACTTGTCAATAAAAGTAACGGGCACAAACATCGGATGCCGTTTGCCCGAATCAACAGCCGTAATTTTTGGAATTATTTCGCCGCCTTTTTCAACAAAAACGGTGTCTTGTAAATGTAAATCAAGATTTTGAATAATGTCGGCATTGTGCAGCGAAGCGCGTTTAACCACTGTGCCGGCAATTAATACCGGCTCAAGATTTGCCACCGGTGTAACGGCACCTGTTCGTCCCACCTGGTAGGAAACCGATTTTAATATTGTTGAAACACTCTCGGCCTTAAATTTATAAGCTATTGCCCAGCGTGGTGATTTGGCTGTAAACCCCAGATTGTCCTGGAGGTTTTTCGAGTTTACTTTTATAACAATTCCATCGGTGGCCACCGGCAATTGATGTCGTTGTACATCCCACTTTTTTATAAAGGCAAAAACTTCATCGAGATTCGTGCAAAGCTGGGTGGCATCTGAGATTTTAAAGCCCCATTCTTTTGCTTTCTGCAGATTCTGATAATGGCCATCTTCGGGTAAATTAGTACCAAGTATGTAGTACAGGTAAGCATCGAGTTTGCGCGATGCAACAAGAGCCGAATTTTTCATTTTTAGCGTTCCGGCAGCGGTATTGCGCGGATTCGCCAATAAAGGTTCACCAGCTTTTTCAAGTTCGGCATTCAAATCGTTAAAAACCTGGAATGGCATTACAATTTCACCACGTATTTCAAAGGTTTCAGGATAATCGTTCCCACGTAATTTAAGGGGGATCGATTTTATGGTACGCACATTCATGGTAACGTCGTCGCCTTTTACACCATCGCCACGGGTAACTGCGCGAATCAACTCACCCTTTTCGTAGCTAAGACTAATGGACGAACCATCGAATTTTAGTTCACACACGTATTGGAATTGGTCGGTTTCAATGATCTTTTTAATGCGTGTGTCAAAATCCTTAATTTCTTCTTCGCTATAAGCATTGGAGAGCGATAACATATTGTGCTTATGTTCCACCTGTTTGAAGTCGCTGCTAATATCGCTCCCCACACGTTGGGTTGGTGAATTCGGATCGTATATCCCATGCTCCTTTTCCAGTTTCTCCAGCTCTTTTAACTTCATGTCGAAGTCGAAATCACTGATTTCAGGCCTGGCCAAAACGTAGTATTTATAATTGTGCTCGGCAAGTTCGTATTGCAATTCCCTAATTTTTATTTGCGCTTCTTCTGTGTTCATTTTTAATTTGTAAAGTCCAACTTTTTTTATTTCAGCGGATGTACTACTGAATAATTTTTTTAGGCGAAACAAAATTTACCTTCGCCTATTTTCAATTCTTC
>JBFEWU010000116.1:0-12326 GCA_041546215.1 Draconibacterium sp.
CATCATTTAAAAACTTCCTAAATTCATCTTTGCTTCTATTATATTGGAATATACCTTTTGATGTACCAATCAAAAGATCATTTTCAAAACCTTCTTGAATAAAATTGACAAACTGCCCTGTCAGTAAAGGATATATTGTTATTGTCTCTCCATCGAATTGTCCCAATCCTAAATGTGTTCCAATCCATAAATAACCATGTTTATCTATGTTGGTGCAAGTAATCCTATTAGAACCAAGCCCATCAGAAACATCCAGGTATTTCAAATTAAAACTGCTATAAGTATAAATAGAAGTTAAATTAAAACTTATGAATAACAAAATAAAATACTGATATCGATACATAAAAACTCATTATCTTAAGTTCCACCAAAAATACTAATTATTCTTAGAATGATGTAAATCCTTTTGAATGGCTTAAAAAAGTACTCGAAGTAATCCCCGAACATAAGATAAACCAACGTCACGAACTATTAATGAGCCGAACCTTCCTGCAACACAAGCCCAACCAAAAAAATAACACATATTTTTAAAGGATCATATAGACCTGTTTGTTAGAACCGATACAAATGTGGCACTTCCACCCATTATGTATTGCCAAAGCAACTAGGCACAATACACCAAGTTCCCTATCGATATAAACAACCCATTTTTTCCAGATAGAAGTACTCTTGTTTTATTATTTTTTCTCCATTGACCTCTCTGGGATAAACTTTGAGATCAACAAATATCCAATCATCGATTCTTTCAATTTGCTTTTACAAAATCTGCAAATACCATTCTGGACAATATTTTCTTACGAATCGAAGCCAATGTGTTATTTAACAAGACATATGGAAGTAGAGCCATTTTTTTAACTTCCTTACAAGCCGATCAAACCACTTTCAATAAAATTTTCCTTTCAATTCGTATCACAAGGTTTACCTTTCATCTTCTGCAAGTTTTCTTGAACCTTCGAAAGGAAGCCCTCCTTTTCTTTTGTAATACTCTCTGTCTCTTTCATACGCTTCAGGAATATAATTCGGATTCTTTTTCGGAATGCGGGCTCCTACTTTATTTAAATACTCCATCATTTCTTTGTAAAGAGCCTGGTGTTCTTTCGGATTTTCTCTGGCAATGTTATGAACTTCCCCAACGTCTTCAGATAAATCAAAGAGCAATGGAATATCTGGTCGTTCGTAAAAATGCAGTACTTTCTTTGTCCCGGAAATAATGGCGGAATGTGGAACAGTAGACCTGTAATGAGGATAGTGAAAATACAGGTTTCTGTTTAAAAAATCCTCTCCTGGCTTTTCCCCTGCCATATATGGGGCAAGACTAATGCCATCGATATTTTTAAGTTCTGCCGGAATACCACCGGCCCATTCATAAAATGTCGGTAAAAAATCGTAGTTCACCACGTTGCCTTTAAACACGGAACCCGCAGTAATCCCAGGACCTTTAACAACCATGGGCACACGAATTCCACCTTGCCAAATCCACCATTTTTGCATGTGCAGGGGTTGTTTCAGGTTAGGATAGAACTTGTGTCTGTACCCGTTATCTGCAGCTACTATAACATAAGTATTGTCCTCGATTCCAAGCTCTTTAATTTTATCTAAAACAACACCTATCCGGCCATCCAGATCTTCTCCCATTCCCAGCCAAACTGCTGGATCCTGGGATGCAGATATGGTGAACTTATCTTTAGGCCCTTCTTCATAAGAAACTTTCACATTGGGACTTTTCCCAAGTTTTTTATAATATTCCTGAACTTCATTACACTTTGCATATTTTTCCCTTGTTTTCATCAGGCACTCACGCCCTTCGTGCATTGCATAATGTGATATTTGCAGGTAAAAAGGAGTATCCATTTTTACCTGGGCTTCCATAAAATCGACTGCTTTTGATGTTATACTAAACATCAACTTCGGATCATCAGGGATTTTTGAATTACCTTGGCTATTGCTAGTTGAGCCATCGTGTACGAGATATCCCTCATCTCCTGGATTTCCCCGCATATGCCACTTGCCAAGATGGGCACATGCATATCCCAATGGTTTTAAAGTCTCAGGGATCGTAGTTGCATCCGCATCGATGGTTTCATCTGAAACATTTGGAACGACAGGAAATCTACTATACTTCTTTGATTCATTGTAATACTTTTGTCCCCCGCTATTCATATAAACAGTAAATCCATTCCGAGGCGATGATTGCCCTGTTTGTAATGCAACCCTGGAAGGAGAACATTGAGGGGCACCGGAGTATGCATTCTGAAATTTCATCCCCTGCTCTGCAAGTTTCTCCAGATTGGGCATCTGAAGAAGCGGCATCCCGGAATTTGGCATTGAATCATCCATCGGAACCGGAGTGCCGTTCCAGGCCCAATCGTCAATAAATATCATTACAATATTGGGATGGGAACTTTTTTCTTTTGTGTTTTGGGCATGCACCCCGATGGACAGTAGCATACAAATTACGATAATGATAGAACAAAGCACTTTCATTTTTATTGATTTTATCTGGTTTTAAAATTTTATCGTGTAGATGACACATTGCGAATCCTGTTCAACTCTCCCAACAACTGTTTGGCTTTTTTCGGATATTTGTCATACAAATTACTCTGTTCGGCGGGATCGTTCGACAGGTTGTATAATTGTAGTTTTTCATTTTTGTACTGATTCATTCTATTTTGCGGAAATCCTTCCGGAGGAGTGTTATCTACAAGTTTCCAACTGCCCATACGAATAGCATGCATACCTTTAGCATCCGCAGTAACCATTGATATTCTAGGCTGTTTATTGTCTTTTTGCAGCAACGAAGACAGGAAACTAAAACTATCTGGGGCCACATTTTTGTTATTTGGTAATTGATTTCCGGTAATTTCAGTCACTGTTGCAAAAACATCTATCAGGTTAATTAAATCTTTTGAAACAGCCCCCTTTTCAACAACCCCGGGCCATTTTACAATAAATGGCACATTGGTTCCTCCTTCGTAAATAGTGTGTTTATCGCCACGCAAATCACCATTAATTTTCAGACCGTATTTAATTGCTGTATTTTCTGGTGCTTCCGACCTGTCACCAGGTATTTCTCCGCCATTATCACTTGAAAAAACAACAATGGTATTTTCCATTAAGCCCATGTATTCCAGGGTTTCCAGAATACGGCCAACACTTAAATCTAGATCCTGGATAAAATCGCCATAAGGACCACAGTTACTCAAACCACGCATGTAATCCGACGGAGTAATTGGATGATGAACGGCTACCGCTGCAAAATACAAAAAGAAAGGTTTATCGGATGATTGTTTTTTAATCCATTCTATAGACTTATCAGTTAAATCTTCCATTACATTTTTATTCACACGTTGCGGGGCATCGTACCCGATGTATGGTTTTCCATAAAAAGTACGCGAATATTGCTCAACCTTGTCGCTACACAATCCGTGAATATGATCGTTTTCAATATACACGCCCAGCATATCGCCGTGATTTTGCGGCACCCCGAAGTGATAATCGAAGCCTAAATCAAGTGGACCAGGCGACAGTGACTTTGTATAATCAAGTGGTTTTTCGCCATAGCCAAGATGCCATTTCCCAATGTGAGCTGTATTATAGCCGCTGGTTTTTAACATATCGGCAAGGGTTTCACGTTCTGGGGCAGGTAGTAACTCATCAAGCGGATTGGTAACCCCAAATTTCAGACTTGAACGCCATGGATAGCGCCCCGTGAGTATCCCGTAACGAGTAGGGGTGCAAATTGATGCAGGAGTGTGGGCATGGGTAAAACGCATCCCGGCTTCTGCCAAACCATCGATGTGGGGTGTGCGAACCAGGCTTTTATCGGCACCGTAACAATTCAAGCTGGTATAGCCAAAATCATCAGCTAATATGAACACAATATTCGGTTTTTGTGTTTGTGCATTGATATTTGCCGCTATACAAAAGCTTACAAGTAATACAATTACATTTTTAGATTTATATTTCATCCGTATAAATTTTAATTTTCTAATAATTTAAAAATCTAAATTTGACAGATGGAAGCGCTCCATCCGTCGCTCTCACATAAAATTTATTCATTCTTGTTTTTGTAATTTTTGAATGAAAAATTTCATGCTCGTTTCATAATATTAAACATTTACTGATTTGCATTAATTATCCACATAATTTTCTGCACTTTCTTCAACTTTGAATTTGTAATCAAACGAAATTTTTTCTTGAAATCTTTGAATTCTTTATTTTATGATTTTGCTGCTCTCTTTTTTAGGTTAATTGAATAAATCTTTATTAGGAGTAGCTCCCATTTCAAATTCCAGGGTTCCCCCATTCAAAATATCATCGTGCGCAAAGAATGGTTTCGAAAGTGAAGTTCCGTTCAATTTCGCCGATTGCACATACAGATTTTCAGGGCTGTTGTTCTTTGCTATAACCGCAAATACTTTTCCGTTTGGAAGTTTGATTTCCAGTTTATCGAAAATTGGCCGCCCAATGGAATATATTGGCTCGCCAGGGCAGAACGAATAAAATCCTATTGCATTTAGTACATACCATGCCGACATCTGTCCGCAATCTTCGTTACCTGCCAAACCATTGGGGTTATTGAAATACAACTCACTCATAATTTTATTACATAGTTCCTGTGTTTTCCAGCTTTGCCCAACAAAATTATACATATGCGTGATGTGATGGCTAGGTTCGTTTCCATGTGCATATTGACCAATTAAACCGGTAATATCTCCTGAAATCTTTTCTCCTACCAAATCAGAACTGGTGGAGAATAAAGTATCTAATTGGGTAATAAATTGTTCTTTCCCTCCAACCAAATCGATAAGACCATTAACATCATGTGGCACAAACCAGCTCCACTGAAATGCATTCCCTTCTGTGTAGTCATCAACCCGATGCTCTGACTGTCGTGGATTAAAAGGTTCGCGCCATTTGCCATCGCGGTTTTTACCTCTCATAAAGCCGGCTTCTTTATCGTAATACTCAACATAGTGTTTTGATCGTTTCAGGAAACGGTTATAATCATCCATTTTACCGAGCTCTTTTGCCATTTGTGCAATACACCAATCATTATAGGCATATTCAAGAGCTTTTGAAACCGATTGATTTTCCATATCTGCTGGCACATATCCAAGTTCTACGTTATATAATTTCGATTTTGGCATTAATTTTCGTTGCACATTATCCGATGGGAATAAAACTCCATTGGGATTATAATCGGCAGCGTGAATCATGGCCTTGTAGGCCTTTTCAACATCAAAATTGCGGATTCCCTTAAAATAAGCATCAATAATTACAGGAATAGAATGATAACCAATCATACACCCCGTGTAATTGGCCACCAGCTCCCACATGGGCAATGCTCCGCCCTGGTCGTACTTTGTAAGTAAGGTCTGAATAAATTCGTTATCCCTTTTAGGATCAACAATTGTTTTCAAAGGATGTTGCCCCCTAAAAGTATCCCACAATGAAAATACAGTATAAATAGTTCTTCCTTCAGAATTGCGAATCTTCTGGTCCATTCCTCGATACCGTCCATCAACATCACTAAAGGTATAGGGACTAATTGATGTATGGTACAACGAAGTGTAAAATATCGTTTTTTCATCATCGCTTCCGCCCTGAGTTTGAATTTGGTTCAACTCTTTTGCCCAACGTTGTTTTGCCGATTGGCGAACGATATCAAAATTCCAATCTTGTATTTCAGTGTCCAGGTTGTTTTTTGCGCCGTTGTAATCCACATGCGAAACGCCAACCTTTGCCAGAACTTGTTTATTATCCTTAGTATCAAATGAAAGAACGGCAACCAAATGATTTGAATTTGTTGCATTTGCCGCCTCAACTTCTTTACCATTATCATAAAAGATACAGGTAAATGGGGTGTTAAATTTTGCATGAAACCAGGTATGTTGTTCCTCAGCCCAACCACCGGAACCTTTATATCCTGCAATTTCAGTATTACTAATTATTTTGAACTCATGGTTTGGATTTCTATCGGTATAAATAGTATGCGCCAAATCGATAATTATGCCCGCCTTCTCATCGTTATTAAAGGTGTAGCGATGAAATCCGGCACGTGTACTTGCTGTTAGTTCTGCCTGAATATTGTAGTCATCCAAGAGAACTGAATAATAGCCAGGCTCTGCTTTTTCTGTTTCATGCTTAAACCTTGAGCGGTAACCCTCGTCGGGATTTTCCCATGTACCCGGAATAACTTTAGCCTCACCCGAGAATGGCATAAACAAAAAATCACCCAAATCACTGATTCCTGTTCCGCTAAGATGGGTGTGGCTAAAGCCAATTATAGAACTATCAGTATAGTGGTAACCACCGCAAGCATCCCATCCCAAGGTTCGGGTGTCGGGGCTTAGTTGAACCATCCCATAAGGTGTTGTTGCACCTGGAAAAACGTGTCCGTGCCCGCCGGTACCGATAAATGTATTTACGAATTTGGTATTATCCGAAGCTTGTTGCTCAGAAACAGTTTTGGTTTTGCAAGCACCAAAAAACAAAAAGGTGCCAAGCAGAATAATTGTTAATTTGTTCATTTTATCTTATTTTAGACCTTTATGACTTTTGAATTTAAAGGTCTTGTCATTAATTTTTAAACTCCTCCGGCACACCGCTTATATCCAAACCCCATTTTTTGTTTGGATAAGCATCCATCTCCAATTCAAGTGTTCCGCCATTCATAAGCAAGTCGTGAGTGAACCAGGGCGAATTCAAAACCTCGCCGTTTAGTTTTGCGCTTTGTATGTATTTATTTGTTTCGCTGCAGTTTGGTGCCGAAACGGTAAATTGTTTATCGTTTGGAAGATTGATTGTAATTTTTGAAAACAGCGGACTACCAATGGTGTAAACAGGTATTCCGGGAGTTATCGGGTAAAATCCCATTGCAGAGAATACCACAAATGCTGACATACCACCTCCGTCTTCATCGCCTGGAATACCAAATTCGTTATATTTAAACCACATATTCAGCAGCATCCTAATCTTCTTTTGGGTTTTCCACGGCGAGTTGGTTAAATTATACAAGTATGGAATATGAAAGCTTGGTTCGTTACCCATCGAGTACTGACCCACAATTCCTGTCAAATCGGGAAAACGGGCATTCAATTCATAGGTGCTTCTCCCTAAACTTTCGCGAAATAATTGGTCAAGACGTTGCTCAAAAATTTCTTTGCCTCCCATTAACTCCTGTAAGCCTAAGATATCCTGTTGAACATTCCATAAATAAGTACAGCCATTGTTTTCATCGTAATAGTCGCGACCGCCCATGCCTCCATCAAATTTTGGATCAATATCAATCCAGTTGCCATTTTTATCTTTTGGCATAAAGAATCCTTTTTCTACCCAATACAGTTTTTTATAGTTTTCTGCATGTTTCGAGAACAATTCGTAATCCTCTTTTTCACCCAGTTCTTTTGCCATTTCTGCCAGTGCCCAATCATCGTAGCTATGCCCTAAAGTAACTGCCACTGACTGACGTTTTTCAAAACCATCTACCTCTGGTACGGTTTCTTGTTCTCCAGGATGTAGTGCCGGGAAATATCCTTGCTCATGGTAGAACTCATCCAACTCACAGCCAGGTCCAACTCGCCAAGGTACTCGTGTCCCGTTGAAAAAATTGTGTTTCATAGCTTTGTATGCCATGTTTACATCAAAATCGCGGATTCCTTTTCGCCAGGCATCCAATATCATAATTCTACCCCATAGCAGCCCAAATGAGGACTGTAATCTTCTATAGTTATCCAGAGAATATTCGGTCTCCCCAAATTTTCTTTTTTATCCATTGAGCAGGACGACAGTGTCAATACAAAAAATACTATTATTAGAATTCTCATAACTTATTATTGTTTTTTATTTTACATTATTTTCCCATCACGCAAGCAAGAAGCTCACAAGTTGCTTGTTGATACTTCCCCCTATGGTAATTCTCTAATCTTTATGTTCTTCCAGGCTACTGAAAGGACTTTACCTGCGCCTTGCTCGTACATCTTGCCTCTTGGATATCCATGAATCTGCAGTGCAATAACACCTTTAGGAGCGATTTCGTCACTGGTTAAGTCGGCAAACGGGACATTATTGATCCATGTTTTGATATTGTTTCCCTTAACAAGTACCCGGAACTTATTCCACTGATTTTTAATAAAAGTAACATTTTCTTCAGGTAGCTTCACATCAAAGTATGATGTTCCCATGCCCTGTCCGAAGATATAACCCGTTTTGCGTGAACCAGATTCAATCTCAACCTGCGGTCCACACATCGTTCCCTTTGAGGTACTGCGTATTTGCACGCCACTGTTAAGTCCTTCATCTATCTTGACCTCAAAAACCAACTCAAAATCTTTGAATTCTTCTTTTGTGCAAAGATAGGCCGCATTATTTCGTGGAATAAGGGTGTGCCCAACAATCGCTCCATTCTCAACATTAAATGTCGGTGACTCAGAGCCTCCACCACGAAATTGCCAGCCATTAAGATTTTCACCGTTAAACAATGTACGCCAACCATCATCTGTTACGGAGTTTCCGGCACACAAAAATAAAAGCATCACACCTAGTGCCAGTATGGCACTTAATAAATTTGTTACATTTCGTTTCATGATAATTATATAATTTAATTAAGGATCAATGATACAGACATCAATTTCATTCCCCATTTATTCAAACATTTTCCGAAGATCGTCAAAGAACCAGGCATTTTTGTAACATCACACAATGCCATATAATAAGTCGTGTTATTTCTTAATGCCCACGCACCAATTTTACCGGCCCGGATATCACACCCAATAATTGCAAGGTTTAATTTGTCATTTTTTTTCGTGTTGCTGTGGCAAAATCCGGAATAAAATTAAATGAGGCAGCCATCATTACTGCATCCGGTTTCTTCAAAAAAGAGCGTTGTTCAATATTTTTTCATATCCTGCTTATAGTTGCTATTATAAATGGATTGGAGGTAAAATGAACCTGCATTAATAATTGGCAGGTGTAAGTTCACTTCTTTTTAAAAGCAGTTCATACATAATATTTCCCTCTTCTCCAATGAGTCGGAAAGTTACAGTCGGATCATCAACACTTGTATCGAAAGTAAATTCGCTAAAAGCATATTCTCCTTTTACAACATAGAGCCGGTTTTCCAATCCAGTTTTTGCAGATGGGCCACCCCGTCCTCCCAGACTGCCCCCTTCAAACTCGTAAAACTTAAATCCCGAAGGACGTGGAATAGTAAATCCACGTGCCCCATGTCGGTCACCCGAAATAAGCAGCACACCGGCAATATTATTGTCTTCAATGAGACTAAATATTCTTTCTCTTGCTTGTGGATCAAACATTCCCCATGAATCCTTGCCTTCAGAAACATAATCGCTCCACATTGTTCCGCATGAAAGAATTATAAACGGGCCTTTACAATCCAATAACTGCTCTTCCAGCCAAAGCATCTGCTTTTCTCCCAAAAACGATTCTCTGGTCCGGAAATAACGGTGATCAAGCTGAATCACATCTGCTGCGCCAATTCTGGTTCGATAAAAAACACCTTTTTCTTCATCACCAAAACCATACGAAGGATTATTCCATGCGTGCCGGAATACCTTCCACACATTTTCCCGATCCCTGTTGGTATATCCAAAGGGAATTCCCCATTTATCATTATCAAAATAATCATGGTCATCCCAGGCGGCATAAACAGGAACCTTCGAAACCAGGTTTTGCCAGGCAGGGTATAAGTCACGTGCAAGATAATCCAGGCTATGCCACCCCATACTGTTATTTCTGTCCTGAACAGCTATGTCGCCAATAGCCAAAAAGGCATCCGATTTACGGGCGATCATTGAACGGCTTTGTTTTTCATTACCCAATCCCCAACGATGAAAACACGATCCAAAAAGAATTCGTGTGCTAGCTTCATTATTGTCATTCAAGGTGTGAAAAGAAGTTTCATAAGGTGTTTCAATTTGTTCTCCATCAACAAAGAAACTGTAACCATATTCGGTATCAGGGTTGAGCCCATTTAATGGAATTACCACGGATAATTCATTATTAATACTGGTTTTTATCGGTCCAAATTTCTTTTCGTGTCCTTCGGCAAAAACCAGGACCTCCACATTTGCTGGTTTCACCGTACGAAACCAAATATCAATAGAATTGGTCGTCACATTACCCAACATCGGTCCTCCTGCAAGTTGAATATTGCTCTTTTGGCAATAATCCTGAAAATTTTTATCCTTACTTAGTTTTGCAAAACCACTGGAAGGATTGCATGCAAGACACGCTTCAGCATATTTGTACAAAGCTTGTTTTTCAACTGGCAAAGGTTTATCAAAATGATTTAAATACAACAGATTATCTACCAATCCGGAATTATTGTTACTCCCTTTTCGATACGGAAAATCTTTGTCCCTGACCTGTCCATAAGTAGAAAAAAACGAAGAATTTAGTAGGATAAATCCCAAAACCAACGTTAAAAATATTTCTCTCATTTTTCTATTATTTAATTATTTTGAATTGTTAGGCATAGAAGATTTCCATTCCCTAAACATCTTATCCAACTCTTTCACCTTTTCAGTATTTTTTCTGGCGAGATTATTTGTTTCGGTTGGATCCTTTTCAATGTTATACAAATCCCAGGGTCTGTTTCTTCCCTGTTTTACAATTTTTAAGCCATCATAATACATAGCTTGTCCTTCTTTCCATTCCCAAAAAATGGATCCTTCTCTCTCGGCCTTTTGTCCTTTTAATACAGGCAAAAGGCTAATTCCCTGCATAGGGGTTATTTTTTGATTATTGTATTCTTCCGGATATGTTGCTCCGGTAACATCAACAATTGTGGCCATAAAATCAATAAAATGGCCAGGAAATTCTGTTACCGAATTTCCAGGTATTTTACCCGGCCAAAATGCTATACAAGGCGTATTAATACCACCTTCATAACTATTACCTTTGAAATACCGAAACGGTGTGTTACCCACATTGGCCCAGCTAGAACCTAGTGAAGTCCATCGTGTCATGCTTCCTATTTCACCGTAATCATCGTTGATATTTGAACCGGCATTTTCAGCAGACGCACCATTATCTGAAACAAATATTACCAAGGTATTCTCAGCCTTTCCTAATTCTTCCAGTTTTGTCAAAACCCGTCCAATGTTTTGGTCCATACGGTCAATCATGGCCGCATAAACTTCCATTGTTCTGATTTCATCATTTCGTATGGAATCACTTAGTTTATCCCAGTTCTTATAGGTTGGAGAAGATAATTTGTAGGATTCATCAATCAATCCCATTTGAAGTTGTTTCTTGTAACGTTGTTTTCTGATTTTTTCGTACCCCCCGTTGTATTTCCCTTTGTATTTGGCAATATCTTTTGGCCAAGCCTGCAGGGGATCATGTGGTGCAGTGTATGCCAGATAAAGAAAAAACGGATTGTTCTCGTTTTTATATTCATCAAGCCAATCCAGGGCATAATTTGTAAAATAGTCGGTAGTATAAAAATCTTTGGCCTCAGGTGTATATGGACGATATGTTATAGAATCAATACACCACCAACGCTGTGATTTTTTTCCCGGTTTTCCCTTCCTTGCAGGAGCTCCTTCACCCGGACGCTGTTCTCCCGGATTAAAATAGTTACAACATCCGTCCTTCAATCCGTAATAGCGGTCGAAGCCACGTGTTATGGGATTTTCCAAACCGTGATGTTTCCCGGACCACAGGGTGCGGTAACCTGTTTCCCTAAGGACTTCTCCTAATGTTACTGCATTGGTAATTGGATTTTTGTAAGTGTCACCATAACCATTTTGTTGTGCATAAACACCTGTTAACAGGCAGGCCCTCGATGGAAAACATTTTGCAGTATTGTGAAATCGTGTAAACCGTATTCCTCCTTCACCCAACTTATCAAGATTTGGCGTTTGCACCTCGCTGCCATAACAGCCAATATCCGACCATCCCAGATCGTCGGCACTGATTAAAACAATGTTTGGCCTTGAACCGGAATTTTTGGTCCCCTTTGGCGCCTTCCCCTGAAAGGAACTAAAAATGAACAATAGAAATAATGCGTAAATGAATACTATTCTTTTCATTATAATTTATTTTACAATATGTTATTTCAGTAGAAAAAATTTAACAGATTTTTCATTGCCATCATAAACCTCAAAAATTATCACTATTCCGGTTTGATATAAGGAAATTCTGAATCATCTGTTTTTTTCGCCCATTCCGTTATTAATTTCCGGTGCTTTTTCAATTGCACTTTATACTCCTTGTTATTCGCCAGGTTGTTCTTTTCACCGGGATCCTTGCCCATGTCAAACAGCTGCTCCCGCTTTTCACCATTATCGTAAATAATG
>JBFEWU010000543.1:0-2434 GCA_041546215.1 Draconibacterium sp.
AAAGGCCGGACTAAGTATGATGTCGAAATTATTTGCGGTACGACTGGGCGAGTTTGATATTCCTGTGGTGGAAATCAGACCAGGAATTATAAAAACCGATATGACTTCGGGCGTTACTTCGAAATATGATCAGCTTATTAATGAAGGTTTAAGTCCTCAACGCCGATGGGGATTGCCTGCAGACATAGGTAAAGCCGTTGCATCTATTGTTAACGGAAATTTTGCCTTTTCAACCGGTTCTATTATTCATATTGATGGTGGACTAAGTACCAAAATACTTTGAGTTGTAATATTCTTTAAGCGTTCCTTTTTTCCCAAAAGGGATGCCTTCGGCGCAGCTTTCCCGGCAGGGATGCACCGAAAACATCCTCAGTAGGAGAATCCCTTCGGGTCCTTCGGCAAAGTTTTTATTTATCCCAGGTATACCAATCTGTAGCCGGATTGGTCCAAATCATATCCGCCCAGTCGGCTAAGCCACGTATTACATTTTCATCAACACCTATCTGCTGAAGTCGATTGGGCCCGTTGCGTCCATCCAATAATTGATAAAAAGCATGCGCTTCAATCGCATCGGCTGAACCATCAGGAGCAAATAAGTTTCCATTGGCGCTACTCGGATTTTCCTTATCTGTTGGATCATAATTAGCTGCTTCTATCATCCACCAAAAGTCGCCACCGAAATCAAGTTCGTTGGTACGTGTCCATTGATCGAGTGAAAACTTATTCACCTTTTTAATAAATTGAGTATAAATAGAGCTTGTAAAAGTTGCGCGCAAACCAGGCTTATATTCATTCAATTTCTCCATAACACTCTGATCCCCATCAGGCTTGCTGTAAACACGCCAAGGGCTAACTTCGCGCATTGTCCATGTTTTATTCTCAATGCCTAATGATTCTGGCTGGTCGCGCTGCTGATAGCATTATATTAAATTACGTGCCATTCGTAATGGTTCGTGGATGCCAGATCTTTCATGCAAACGGTTAATATGGAAGAAATTATAAGCCCAGTCAACTGGTGCTACGCCAGGTGGTTCACGCATACCTGAATTTACGGTATTCTGCAACTCGTACCAAACACTCGTCCAATAAGCTCCTACCAGTGGCGATTCCCATGCAAAATGTGATGTACCTCTGTCATCGCCTGTAAAGTGTGCCGGTATTACAAACATGGCAAACTGATTCACAGGCCAATTAAATTTATCGGCTCCTGGCTTTTCTTGTATCGTTTTATCCTGTAATTCATACTCCATATTCACCTCCCACAGCTTCATTGTCATCCAGGTGGCTAAATTTGTTTTAGCCCATTCTGCAGAATAAATTGGTTTACGTTGGTCAAGAACTGGACTAATGGTCGCAGTCCATGGATGTATTCCTTCAGCATTATCGAAGCCTACCCACCACATTACATTGTCGGCAAATTGAGTAACTGTTTTTACTAATTTATTTTGTGCAATAAGGATTTCAGCCCCAACGACATCTAATGTTTCTCTGAGATCCAAATAAGAATTAGCAGCATTACTCCTATTTAATCTTGTATTCACATTTTCCCATGTCTCTTTACCCCAGATATCCATTGGATGCGTTTTTGGTATCCATTTCAGCCAATCGGGAAACATTACAGCAACGGGTATGTCTCTAACGTTAAGGCTTGCTTTTGTATCTGTAACTGCATCAATTTCAGTTCTTGATCCCGATCCAAAAATATGTGGTAACATTTCTTCATCGCTTTCCAATACCCATTCCAAGCCTGCTCCGGCAGCCCACTCGTATACGGGTTTATCATCGGTGCCAGGCCCGGGCTGATAAGGTGGGTTATATACACGTGCCTGAGGAACGATTGGTATATCTAACGAGCGAATATAACTCGCTACCTGTTCGCCCTCTTTTCGAGTAAAACCACTTTTAATTACTTGTTCTGTAATTGTTTTATTCGAGATGTTGAAATATTTGAAATCCATCCCGCTTGTGGTATGACAATTATTGCAATGGGCACCCTGGCCTAAATCCTGACCTTTAAAGAATGCTTCACCTGCAGCAATATCGGCAGCATTACTCAGTGGAGGCTCCCAGGTTGTTGGATCATCTTGCGAGAAAACATTATCGGCAATTAATTTATTACCCTGAGCATCCAATACATTCGTATTCAAAACACGAAAACCAGCAGTTGGTGCTGCTCTGAAATTATAGCGAAACTCAACGGTATTGAGGTCATCTTTAAAATTAAGGAATGAATTGTCAATCGTTAATTTGATAGTACTAAACCCACCGCCAAACCCACCATAAGCTTTTGCCTGTGTCTGCATATTGATGGTATCGCTTTGGTTATTGAAATTAATCCAGTGGCCGCCGTTTACACGCACACTGCCTTTGTTATCGTATGAGATATTGTGCACTTGTACAAATAAGAATTTTGCTTTGCTGCCATTTACACCTA
>JBFEWU010000002.1:0-63133 GCA_041546215.1 Draconibacterium sp.
AATTGATAATGCTGAAGACCGTGAGAAATTTTCATCTCTGCTTGATGACCTGGGAGTTGATCAACCGCGTTGGGCACGCCTTTCGACAATCGAAGAAATCCACAAATTTGTTGATGAAGTGGGATACCCGGTTCTTATCCGTCCTTCGTATGTGCTGTCGGGTGCCGCAATGAATGTGGTTTCGAATCCTGATCAGTTGGAACATTTCCTCGTAATGGCTGCTAATGTTTCCAAAGAACACCCGGTTGTGGTTACCGAATTTATTGAAAATGCTAAGGAAATAGAGATTGACGCGGTTGGGAATAATGGCGAAATGATTGCCTATGCAATTTCTGAACATGTTGAATTTGCCGGAGTACACTCGGGTGATGCAACCATCGTATTCCCTCCACAGAAATTATATGTGGAAACCATTCGTCGGGTTAAAAAGATTGCACGTCAAATTGCAAAAGGGCTGGAAATTACCGGACCATTTAATATGCAGTTCCTGGCAAAAGACAACGATATAAAAGTAATTGAGTGTAATTTACGTGCTTCGCGTAGTTTCCCCTTTGTTTCGAAGGTGATGAAACTGAACCTGATTGAAATTGCCACAAAAGTGATGTTGGGAATTGATGTGCCGAAACCCGATAAGTCTTTGTTTGAACTGGATTATGTGGGAGTAAAAGCACCACAGTTCTCGTTTGCACGATTGCTGAAAGCTGATCCTGTTCTTGGTGTTGATATGTCCTCGACCGGAGAAGTTGGTTGTATTGGCGAAAACTATTACGAAGCTATTCTTAAATCGATGCTTTCGGTTGGTTATTCATTCCCCAAAAAGAATATTCTTATCTCCTCAGGGCCTTCGCGTGGTAAAATAGAATTACTAAACAGTGCAAGAATGCTCAAGGAAAAAGGTTTCAATATCTTCGCAACAGAAGGAACCCATAAATATTTCCGCGATAATGGCATTGACAATATTTTGGTGCACTGGCCGGATGAAGAAGATCAATCGCCAAATTCCATTGAAATGATTAAGAATAAGGGATTTGATTTAGTAATTAATATTCCGAAGAATCATACCAAACGTGAGTTAAAAAACGGGTACAGTATTCGACGGAATTCGATTGATTATAACATTCCACTTATCACGAATGCGCGCGTTGCAAGTGCCTTCCTGTATGGGATTTGCAAATATAGTATTGATGATATCGCCATTAAAAGCTGGGATGAATATAAAGCATAGGAAACCCATAAGATAGAAAATAGAAAAGCTCCGATATTTTATCGGAGCTTTTCTATTTTAGTTTAAAATAATTTTCATTTTTAACTTTTTGGCCTTGTCAAAAGTCCGTATTGATCGCTCTGTAACGGCGGAATGAATGCCGATTTTCACTTTCCAGACCGGCCCAAACTCTTTTAAGTATGCTTTCCCTGTGTAATTTCGTTTCATGGTTTTCTATTTCTTTTTCTGGCTAAACACATTAACAAGCAAAAACTATGCCTAATTATAAACGATAATTTTTACGGAAATTGTATGGGCATCCAGTATTTTCCCGTTTAATCAGAGCTTTTTACCTTATAACCACGTTTTTCAACGGCTTTTTCAATGGTTGCCAGTCCGAGTTTCGAAGCATCATATTTTACCAGTGCTGTGGAGTCATGAAGTGAAACAACAACATTTTCAATGCCCTCTAAACTGTTTATCCCCTTTTCAACCGATGCTACGCAATTTTCGCAGTGAAGACCTCCTATATTAATGGTCGTTTCAACAATTTCTGCATTTTTTGCAGAATCTTCGCTTGTTTTCTTTTCACCCGGTGCACAGGCAATAAAGGCAATTGCAATTAGAACAATAATGATATTTTTCATCTGAATATGTTTTATTTAAGTAACTATAAATCTGGTTTATTATACATACTGGTATTTTGATCTTTTCCATTGGCCCGATGGAACTCGCAAATCCGTCAACTGACGGATATTCATCATCGTTTGTGTGAACACCATAAAATATTTTTCCTTTCTCATGCTCGTTTCATTCGTATGTAATTAGTTTAAAATCTTGTTTTTCAGCGCTTAATATACAGAAAGGTATATGTATTTTTTATGGCCAATGGAACTCGCTCTACCGGAGGGCAGGCATGATTAATATATTCATATCCTTCTGTCTTTGTTCTTTACTCTTTGTTCTTTGTTCTACAAAAACCATATCCCGCAATGGTGTGGCTTTTATGGGAATTTGATTTATGGATTTTAAATCAGTGAGACTATGATTTTGTTTTTCAAAATCATTTAGCCGAACTGATCCCGATCCTTCGACTGACGGAGTGGGATCTCGTGGATTATATTCCCCGCATCTTGATGCGATAAAAAAATCAAGATACGATTGAGATACCTCGTCAGCTTGCTGCGAGGAGTTTCATTGATGATACCGATAAATGTTATTGTCCTTCACTATTTTGTACTGTTCACTTATTTAATCACTGGTGCTAAAATCTGTTCATTTTCCACACTGGCAGCTCCCATAACTGTTTTTACCTTATTTCCCATAAGTTTAGAGAATAAGCCTGAATTCAACATCGAAACATAGGTTTTACCACCCTTTTCGTAAACCGCGACACGACAAGGCATTAAGGCAGAGACATTTCTTACTTCATCGTCGCTCAATATCTGGTAGGCATGTTCGGGTTTGCAAAGCGAGAAAACCTGAACGGGCTTTACCTCAAAACCATGTTTTTTCATGGTTTCCTGCAAATCGTACTGGTGGGGCATACTCCATTGATTCTCTTTTGCCGATTGGGTAATGGTCTCCAGGGTTTCTTCGAATCCGAATTTACTTTCGTGAACCACAAACATTTGTTTTGGCAGGACTGCCACAATTGCCACAAGGCTAATTATAATTCCAACTATTATACCAGCTATAAACATATTTAATCCTTTCTTCATTTAAGTTTTTATTTGAATACACTACACAAACAACAAGTTACTGTTTTTTGTTTGATTATTTTTTTAAATCACATATTCAAGAAAATTTATCTGTAAAAAAAAAGGAACCGCCCGATGGACGATTCCTTACAACCAATTGAATACGGACTGCCTAATACAGCCCCTCAATTGATAAATATCTTTCTCCGTGATCGTATGAAAAGGTTAAAATTCGTGAGCCTTTGGGAAGCTCCTTTATTTTTTTTGCGACGGCTGCCAGTGATGCACCCGAAGAAATACCCACAAAAAGTCCTTCCAGTTTTGCTGCTTTTTGGGCAAATTCAAAGGCTTCTTCTTTCCCAATTTCAATGGTACCATCTAAAATTTCGGTATTTAAAATGCTGGGGATAAATCCAGCACCAATTCCTTGTATTCCGTGTGGTCCCGGATCCTTACCTCCAATTACCGGGCTGGTGTCGGGTTCTACGGCAAAAACTTTTAGATTCGGAAATTTCTTTTTTAAAACTTCGGCGACACCGCTAATGTGACCTCCTGTTCCAACGCCAGTAATCAGGTAGTCAAATCCTTCCGGGAAATCGTTTATAATTTCCATCGCAGTTGTTTTTCGATGGATATCCACATTGGCAGGATTATTAAATTGCAACGGGATCCACGAGTTTTCAATGCCAGCTGCCAGCTCCTCTGCTTTTGAAATAGAGCCTTTCATGCCTTTTTCTTTTGGCGTTAATACCAACTCGGCACCCAATGCCGAAAGCGTCTTCCTTCGTTCAAGCGACATCGACTCGGGCATGGTGAGAATTAAACGGTACCCTTTTACTGCAGCCACCAGGGCCAGACCAATCCCGGTATTCCCAGAAGTTGGCTCTATAATAACCGAACCTTTTTTTATTATTCCCTTTTGCTCGGCATCTTCAATCATCGACAAAGCAATTCGGTCTTTTATACTTCCACCCGGATTTGTTTTTTCAACTTTTATCCAAACCTCGTAGTCTTCGGGGTACAGTTTATTCACTTTTACATGTGGTGTGTTACCAATGGTCTCAAGAATGTTTTTTGCTTTCATTTTTACTATTTTGAGTTATTTCGCTTAATTTTCAAATCAAAAAAAAAGCCCTCCCGGATCAACGGAAAGGCTTTTATATAATAAATTAGTAGTTTACTAAATAATAATAACACCTTCCCCAACCCCGGGTAAACAACAACACATCATCATATGGTAACAGGTGTTTTTCATATTGTCGGCAAGATATGTAATTTTTATCAGTTCTAAACAAGAAATATGAAATAAATCATGTTTTTCACGTTTTTTTAATTTAGCGGCTAGTTTTTATAACGAAGCCATTTCATTAATTCTTTGATATTTACCTTTTTCCCATACATCAATAATCCAATCCTGTATATTTTTGCTGCAGCGAAGATGGCGCCAACCGTTGTAAGAACCAATAAGCCCATGGACAATAATAACTCCCAGGTTGGTAATCCGTATGGAACGCGTGCCATCATGGCGACCGGCGAAGTAAAGGGTATCATGGAGCACCAGAAAGCCAGCTGTCCTTCAGGATTACGTGCTATTGGGAATAATAACATAATGGAAAGAATAAGAGGAAATGTTACGGGGAAGACCAGTTGTTGCGAGTCTTCGTCGTTGTCGACTGCGGCACCAACTGCTCCTAAAAAGGCACTGTATAACAAATATCCGGCTAAAAAATAAAACAAGAATGAAAACAGGATAAGGGGTAAATTAAGGTTTCCCACTAAGCCCATTATTTCTGCAACTTTATCTTGTTGGGCAGCTTGTGCCATTGCCGGATTCATTTGACCCTGGCTTTCCATCAGGCTTTGGCTCATTTGTTGCGCCGATTCAGGCGAGAAAAATCCCTGAACTATGATCAGACCGAGTCCGCCAAGAACAACCCAGATGGCTACCTGCGTTAGTCCAACCAAAGCCGTGCCAATAATTTTTCCGGCCATTAACTGACTTGGTTTTACCGATGAGATTATTACCTCAATAATACGGCTTTTCTTCTCTTCCATTACACTGCGCATTACCATGGCACCGTACATGAACACAAAAAAGTAAATAATCAGACCCATAGCATAGCTGGCAATAAATGCAACTATGGAAGAGCTTTCTTTCGCCTCCCCTGAATCGGAGATTTTTAGCGTATTCAGATTAACCCGGGTTTTTGTTTTTTCCAGTCTTTCTTCTAAATCAGGAATTCCGGAGTCTTCAATAACCTTCTGACGTTTGTCGTTTTCAATAAAGCGACTGAGTTTGCGCTCAATCTGCTCATTTAACTCAAAGGGTAATTGTTTTTCAGACAGAAGTTGTGCGTGGTTGTTCGAATAAATATTTCCGGGAATATAGAGTAAGGCGTAATATCCACTCCCTTTTAACTTAGTTTTTAATCCGGTGTATTCTTCTTTTGGAATAAAATGATATTTCGTTGTGCCTTTATCCGTAAACTCTCCCAAAAAGAGGGTCGATTCATCGTATACAGCAATGGTTCTTTCCTCAGTATCGTCTTTAACCGAGAAATAAATGACCATACCATAAACACCTGCAATCAGGAAAGGCATTAAAATCGTAAGAATAATAAACGATTTCTTTTTAACGCGTTTTAAATATTCTTGTTTTAAAATGAGAATTGTATTGTTCATGGTAGTTACTTTTTATTTGATTCTTCAACGGCTTTAATAAATACATCGTTCATGCTCGGAATAACTTCTTCGAAGGAACGGATTTCAGCAGCAGGCATCAAGGCATGCAATAAATCGTTATTCGATTTTCCGTTGAGATACTGCACTTTTAAGGTGTTTTCTTTTTCCGATTCCGAATGGCCGATTATTTGGTATTTTTGGCCAAGGGCCTTATCAACCTTACTGAAGTCTCCAGAGTACTTAATATCGAAGATATTCGATTTGTATTTTTCTCGAATTGAATCCGTGGGGCCATCTTCAATTTTTACCGATTTGTTAATGAGCGCGATGTTGTCGCAGAGTTCTTCTACCGAACCCATGTTGTGGGTAGAAAAAATAATGGTTGCTCCTGCCTTTCGAAGGTTCAGAATCTCCTCTTTTAACAGGTTTGCATTAATGGGATCGAAGCCACTAAACGGTTCATCAAAAATAAGTAGTTTGGGTTGGTGTACAACGGTGGTAATAAATTGCACTTTTTGCTGCATTCCTTTGGAGAGTTCTTCTACTTTTTTATTCCACCAGTCCATAATCTCAAATTTCTCGAACCAGTGTTTCAAGGTTCTTTTGGCATCGCGCTGACTCATGCCTTTTAGCGAGGCAAGGTAAATGGCTTGTTCGCCAATTTTTAGTTTTTTGTACAAACCACGTTCTTCGGGCAGGTAGCCAATTTTTGATATGTCGGCCCTGGTCATTTGTTTTCCATCCAGAAAGATTTCACCCTTGTCGGGAGCCGTAATTTGATTGATGATCCGGATGAGTGTAGTTTTTCCGGCTCCGTTTGGACCGAGTAAACCAAAGATGCTTTGTTCTTTTACCGAAATACTAACATCGGACAATGCTTTTGTGGATGCAAAAACCTTTTCCACATTTCGCGCTTCAAATAATTCCATATGTTCTGTTTAATGAATAGTATGACCTAAGCTGTGTAAATTACAGCATTGCTTGTTAAACCATACAAATGTAAGCGCTAAATTTTGATCTTCCGAAAAAAATCGGTGAGCTGGGGGTATGTGGCGATGAACCTGAGAAATCAGTGTTTTGAAAATTCTAAAAATGGTGTTTTATACTTTCTTCTAAATAGGGATGGTTTTTGGGAATCAGAGCAGCTTTTGTCAAGGTGGTTCCAACTACCCACGAGAATAATCCTGCGTAACCAAGGAATGTTCCAATTTCCAATAACCCAAATTTGGCTTCATGAACTGTTGCCGGCCAGATGATGTAATACAGCTCGGTATATTGCCCTATGATCAGAAGAACAATTACAGGCAACATGATCATTTTGGCACGCGACGATTTGCGGGGCATAAGAATCAGGAAGGGTACTCCCCAATTTAAAGCAATATTCAAAAAAAACAATACAGGGAAAACACCATGTGAGCGATGCACAAACCAAGCTGTTTCTTCCGGAATATTTCCATACCAGATTAACATGTATTCGGCAAAATTAAAGTAGCCCCAAACAATACTCGACATGAAAATATATCGCGTAAAATCATGCAGATGGCTTCTGTTCAACATCGGCAATTTACCTTGTTTCGAAAGTAATATTACAATTAAGGCAATGATGGATGAAGCATGTAAAAAACCGGCCATAAAGCTTTTCCCGGCAAAGAGGGTACTAAACCAGTGTGGCTCAAGCGACATCAGCATATCAACCGAAAATAAGCTAAACGAAAGTGCGATAACAAAGATGAATACTTTTGACCAGAACTCAGATTTCTCAAAATACTCAATCCCTCCCACTTCGTCTTCTTTTAACGACAGCCTGCGAAGTAATTTCGACAACACAATCCAGGCAAGGAAAAATACGACCACACGCGCGAAAAAGAAGGGAATATTCAGGTATGGAGATTTATACTGCAACAAGTGGTCGTCTTGGATAACTTCTTCGTGGGTCCACTCGAAAATAGAATGCATGCCAAAATACATGAGCAGGAAAAATCCTGCAGCAAACGGAATCCAGGCAACCATAGCTTCCGGAATTCGCTTGAATGCTGCCGACCAGCCTGATTGCGTAATGTATTGAATGGCACCAAAAAATGCTGCACCAATGGCCAGCGAAATAAAATAAAAGTTGTTGAGCAAATAGTTTGCCCAAGTGCGTTGTGCATCGAAAATAAAACCAAGGGTAAAGGAAATTACACCTATGGCAATTAATCCATAAGTGAGCATTTTAAATTTCCTGGAAATAACCAATTTCTCTTCCATAGTGGATATTTTGAAATCTATTTCTGTAATTCTTCTTTAATATACATTGCAATTTTCCAGCGGTCTTCCGATTTGATCATCGAACCGTGTTCTGCCATAATCCCATGTCCAACAGTAATAACATGATAAATATCTCCTTGGGAGGCAGGCATCATTTTTTCGCTTAATAAGCTTGCCGGGGGATAGGTGTATTTTTTATTTACATACAACGATCCCTGTCCGTCTCCTTTCTCTCCGTGACATTGCATGCAATAAATGCCATACATTCTTTTGCCACGTTGGATATTCTCTGGAGTTGATTCAATTTCGTTGATTAAAGTCGTGGCCGCTAAGGCGCGGTCTTCATCAGTTTTCCCGTAAGGGTAGGGAAGGACACCCCGGGGAATGGTTCCCGCCACCGGTGGCTGCATGGTTTTGCCGTCCTTAAAATTCGGATTGGCAGTGTAGCTTTCGTATGCAGGGGAGGTGGTCATATCGCCCATGTACTCCCAGCCTGTTGTTCGCCGATCGTAATCGCACGAAGATACCAGGGCAAATGCTAAAAGCAGACAAGTGAAATTCAGGGTTGTCTGTATGTATTTCTTTAGGTTCATAATCTCTGAATTAATCTCGGTTCTCATATCTAAAAATCCGTCCGAAAGTCTTTTATTCAATGCTTCCATGTTCTTTAATTATCGAATGCACCAGGTCTGCATTCTTGCCTAAACTGTCCTTATCCAGTACCATAACAAATTTATCGTCAGTGGCACGCGGATGCACAATATCTGCTTTTTTGCCGGGAAAAATTTTTGCCCAGACAGAGAAAGTGAACAAAGTGAGCAATGTTATGGAAAGGATAGTAGCCACTATGGTAACCACAATAAAGGAGGGAAACGAATTAAAGGGTTTTCCACCATAATTCAAGGGCCAGCTAAAACCTGCCGCATAGGTCAGAAATCCGAGGATACCCAGGGCCGCAAATAAACCGTAAAAAAATGCTGCGTGCGTAATCCTGGTTTTTGTAGGCATTCCTGCCAGAATTTCATGAATCGGATAAGGGGTGTACACTTCAACAGGTGTAATTCCCTTTTCTTTCACTTTCTCAAAAGCATCTACCAAAGTTGCCTCGTCGTCGAAAACACCGAGAATATAATTTTTACTCATGAGCTTTGGATTTTAATTGTCCATTATTTGGCTTATCAAATTTTGCCACACTTTTTAATTCAGAAATGGCAATCATCGGAATGTAGCGGAAAAACAGGAGAACCCCGGTGATAAACATTCCCAGTGTTCCTACAAAAAATCCTATTTCAACCCAGCTTGGCGAGTAACTTGCCCAGCTTGATGGTAGGTAGTCGCGGCTGAGAGTGGTAACCACAATATTAAATCGCTCGAACCACATACCAATGTTTATAATGATTGAAACCATAAAAACAACCCACATATTACGGCGCATTTTTTTGAACCAGAAAATCTGGGGTATTACGGCATTAGCTGTGAACATTGCCCAAAACTGGAAGGCGTAATCGCCAAATAAACGGTTTCGGAAAAACATGTAGGTTTCATACTGAGAGCCTGAATACCAGGCCATAAAAATCTCAGTCATGTAGGCCGTTCCCATAATTAAGGAGATAAATATAAGGACACGGCAAACTGCATCTACATGAGAGTCGGTTATAAAATCGTTCATTTTATATAAACTGCGCATGGTAATTACCAGAGTCAGTACCATTGCAAATCCCGAGAAAATGGCACCGATAACAAAGTAAGGCGGGAAGATCGTAGTGTGCCAGCCGGCTGCAACAGAAACTGCAAAGTCGGTGGAAACAATGGAGTGGACCGAGACCACCAAAACAGCTGCAATTCCTCCCAAAACGAAACTCAAAGCTTCAAAGCGTAACCATTCTTTACTGGAGCCTGTCCACCCAAAAGCAAAAAACCCATAAACCGCTTTTTTTATTTTTGATTTGGCAGTATCGCGAATGGTAGCAAAATCAGGCACCATCCCGAAATACCAAAAGCTTGCTGAGATCAGCAGGTAGGCCGAAATGGCAACAAAGTCCCAGAACAGAGGAGAGTTAAAGTTTACCCACAGCGGGCCACGTGTATTCGGATAGGGGAAAATATAAAAAAACAACCACGGACGTCCCATGTGTAAAAGCGGGAATAAACTTGCACAGAAGACGGCCACAACTGTCATGGCTTCTGCTGCACGGTTAATGGCGGTCCGCCACTTTTGTCTTAAAATTAACAGGAAAATGGAGAAAGCAGTTCCGGCGTGCCCGATTCCGATCCACCACACAAAGTTGATGATTGCCCAGCCCCAGGCCACAGAATTGTTTACACCCCATGTTCCTATTCCGGTGGAAACCGTGATGTACTTACAGTAGATCCCGAAACCAAACATTCCGAGACTGACCAATATGGCAGCGTACCACCAGAGTGGTGTTTTTGCATGAATGGGAGCAATAATCTCCTTCGATATCTGCCCAAAGCTTTTATCGCCTTCAATTAATTTTCCTCTCACCGCTGAATTATACATAGGCTTTTATGCTTTTTTATTTCTTACTTTAGTTAAATATCCTACCGATGGCAGGGTGTGCAATTCTTCCAGTAGATGATAATTCCTTTCATTTTCAAAATACCTGGAGATTTTGCTGTCCGGATTTTTTAAATCTCCGAATACCAGCGCATCTGCCGGGCACGACTGTACACAGGCTGGCTGTATTTCGCCATCTTTGATTTTTCGTCCGGCAACTTTCGCCTCTGCTTTTTTCTCTTGAATTCGTTGCACGCAAAATGAGCATTTTTCAACTACTCCACGCGAGCGTACAGTAACATCAGGATTCAGTACCATGCGTCCCAAATCGCTGTTCGAGGCAAAATCAAACTCCGGATTCTGAACATACTGGAACCAATTAAATCGTCGTACTTTGTATGGGCAGTTGTTTACACAATATTTAGTGCCAACACAACGGTTGTAGGCCATTTGATTTAATCCTTCGTCGCTGTGTGGTGTTGCCGAAACCGGACAAACATTCTCGCAGGGTGCATTGTCGCAATGCTGGCACATGACCGGCTGATGGTATACATCCGGGTTTTCAGCATCGTTTGAGAAGTAGCGGTCGATACGAATCCAGTGCATTATCCTGCGGTTACGCACCTGTTCTTTCCCAATTACCTGCACATTGTTTTCTGCCTGGCACGACACGGAACAGTTTCCACAGCCGATACACGACGATAAATCCACGGCCATTCCCCAGTGATGTCCTTTAAATTCTACTTCGGGATATAGCGACACATGATGCTTTTCATGTTCCTTTTTTAGTTCATTTCCCGATTGCGGGTCCAGTTGCCATTTGTCGAAATTGGTTTCACGCACAATGGGTCGGCCTTCCATCGAATGATGGGTTTGCGAAAGTGCCAAATCGAAAGTTTTTTCTGTGGTTTTTACATCAGCACCCGTTAGCCAAAGTTGTTTCGAGCCCTCGTTTACTGAAGTATATGGAAACATATTTACACCTACATTGTCGCCCACTTTCCCGGCAATTTCGCGTCCGTATCCCAAAGCAACCGAAATGGTATCCGGTGCCTGGCCGGGTTGAACAAAAACAGGTAATTCAAGCCCATTTATTGTGATCACCGATTCGTTTTGTATGCCATTCTCTTCTGCCCATTTTACAGGAACAGCAGCAAAGTTATCCCAGCTTATCTTTGCTATCGGATCGGGTAATTCCTGCAACCAGGGATTGTTTGCCGAACTTCCGTCGGCCAAGGCAACGCTTGGGTAGAAAACCACTTCCCAGCCCGTTTTTTTGTTCGCTGAAATGGATAAGGCTTCTGCCAAACCTTTTTCAGAATAAGTAAGTGTTTCTGCCTGGATAGTTTTGGGCTCGAATACTCCTTTTTGAAGTACATCATTCCAAAAAATCCGCATGTCTGAAATTTCACTTTGGAATTGCTGCCCTAAATCCTGCCACTGCGTTTTAATGTAATCGTAATACTCTATTTCTTGCCCTCCTGCCCATTTCATGAGGCTTTCCTGCACCTGGCGGCTGTCAAATAACTTCGGTATTGTGGGTTGTGCCAAACTGTACATTCCTGTTTTTGGCTCAGCATCGTTCCAGGCTTCCAAATAGTGCGGCTCGGGACATACCCAATGGCAGGCAGCCGTGGTTTCGTCTTGACGGTCTGAAAAGGAAACCGAAAGTTCAGCTCCCGATATCAGTTTTTTAATTTCCTGCCCGCTTGGATGATTGTACACCGGATTTACTCCCCAGCATAAAATACCGGCTACTTTTTTGCTTTTTAATTCGGCAATAAGATTTTCAAAATTGCCATCAATACCCTGATGTGTATTTAAGGTTTTACTCAGAGAAATTGTAGTGCCGTAGTTACCCAGTAACTTGTTGATGGCATTTACAATCAATTGTATATTACTGTCGTTACTTCCTGAAACTACCAGGGACTTACCCTGATTTGCCCAAAGGTCTTCCACCAGGCTTTTTACATCAACCGGACTTTTCGGGGCTGCAATTGTTGTTAATCCTTTGGCCTCCAGTAGTTGCTGGTAGATCGCTGTTAATATGATGCGCTCCTCCGATGGTTTTATGGGAAAACGAACGTCGGCATTGGAGCCTGTTATGGTCATTCCGGCTTCAAACTGGTAATGACGACTCATCTCATCATTTTTATTCATCACTCTTCTGGCAGCAGAATATCCTTTGATGTATTCGGTGCTTGAAAGCCAGGTTCCTAAAAAGTCGGCGCCAAAACTGACAATCACCCTGGCCCTCCCAAAACGATAATCGGGGACAAACGCTTTTCCGAAACTTAGCTCGTTGGCTTTTAATATTCCTGTGGCAGAGAGGGCATCGTATTGCAGCCATTCCACATTGGGATAAATGGCTTTGATTTCATTAATTATTTTTTTTGTTGATGGTGAAATAATGGTAGAAGTAAGTAGCACAACCTTTTTGTTCTCGTGGCTTAACTGCGCCAGTTTCTTCGAAATATAACTGTCAACTTCTTCCCAGTTAGTTGCTTCTCCTCTTTTTAATGGCGTTTTAAAACGGGCATCGTCGTATAAGTTCAAAACCGAAGCCTGCACACGCGCCGAAGTTCCTTGTTGTGAAACAGACGAAAGGTTATTCCCTTCTATTTTAATGGGTCGACCATCACGAACTTTCACCAAAACGCTGCAATATTCATTGCCCTCAAAATAGGATGAAGCGTAATAGTTTGCCATTCCGGGAGTAACTTCTTCGGGCTTTACCAGGAATGGAATTGCTTTGTCGACAGGGCGTTTGCAACTGGCCACCACTGCCGCCGCCGCAACACTAAATCCAAATGCTTTGAGAAAATCGCGTCGCGACGAATCTGATGCTTTTTTCATCACCGCGCGTTTGGCATCCAATTCCAGTTTTACTTCGTTCTTTTTGAACTCTGCCGGATTATTTAATTCGTCTAAGCTTCTCCAATATTTTGTCATAGTCAGTTTGATTCTTGTTGAATTCTGAACTTTAAAATTTAAATTCTAAACTAGTAATGGCACCGCATACAATCGTTTGCACCAATATCGTTTGCTGTTACTTTTTCAAGTTCACCCGATTTTAAATCTTCGTGTAATTTTAGGTGATGCTCATAGTATCCGTTATTGGCAAAGTCAACTTCCGTTTCGCGGTGACAGTTCACACACCAGCCCATGGACAGGTCGCTTTCCTGTCGCATAATATCCATTTCTTCCACAGCACCGTGGCATTGGTTGCAATCCAGTTTTCCGGAGCCCACATGAACAGCATGGCTGAAAAATACATGGTCGGGAAGATTGTGGATTCGTTTCCATTCAACCGGGGTGCCATTCTCTGCGGCTTCAACCACTTTGGAAATTTCGAATTTCCCGCTATGGTTTCCTTCCCGAATCAACACGTGACAATTCATACAAAGATTGGTTGCCGGGATTCCAGCCGACTTCCCTTCCTCTACAGTTGTGTGGCAATACATGCAATCAATTTCATTATCGCCGGCATGAACTTTATGGGAAAATTTTATGGGTTGATCGGGGGCGTAGTTTTCTTGTCGTCCAAGGCGCATGGCATCGCTTGCAATCATTTTAACCTGCCAGCCAAAAGCTCCCAGTAAAATGAGAAGAGGAATAAATTTCAACTTCATTTTTCGAAGGAAGAGCAGCTCAACAATAGCCCATGTAATTAAGAGTCCGAGAAATATAAACAAGATCAGGTTATTAAAAGTTGGCTTTGCCGGATGTGTTCCATGCTGTGCCAAATCATCCAAATAGATTTTGACCGTGTTCAGGTCCTCTTCTCCAATGTTAAAATCAACATGCGAAGCTTCCATCTTAGTCCCAAGCGGACTCATCACCGCCGATTGGAAACTTGCAAAGTCCTTATCCCTGTATTTCATGGCAATATCCACTGCCGAAGGATTCCAGTTTAATGTATCGACTTGTTTTAAGTTGTGACAGGAAACGCAGGATGCATGGTCTTTTTTAAAAGGTAAAAGTCCTTTGAAAAATCGTTCACCACGCCTAATATCTTCGTGCGAATGTCCATCAGAAACCACTGAAGTTGCGGCATCGGCATAAATATTAGTTGATAGAACAAAACAAGTGACAAAAACAAGCAGGGAAATGAAAATTGGTTTTTTCGCCATAAAACTTCCCCCATAGAAGTATTTTCTCATTCTGTTAAGTTTAGTAATAAAACAAAGGCCTTTTTTTAATTTTTATTCTTGTTAACAATAAAAAGGACCTAAAGTTTTTTAATTTACAAAAAAAATGTAAGAAAAGATTGGCACTATCTGCCCGGGGGAATGACTTATTGTAATTTAAAATTATACATATCGGGTTACGGCTGGGGATTTGGAGTATCGATTTAAGCAAATGGCCAATAAGAATTAAACTTCTTCCCGGTCCATGTTTTTAGTCATTCTTCGTACGAGTTTCATATTGTCGAAAAATTCTTTTGCAATAACGCGAATGATCGTGTACACCGGAATTGCCAGAATCATTCCCAAAATTCCGGCCATACTTCCGGCGGCCATAATAACCAGGAAAATTTCGAGGGGATGTGCTTTTACACTGCTCGAATAGATAAAAGGTTGAAAGAGAACATTGTCGATAACCTGCACCGCAGCAAAAATCAATGTCATCCAACCAAGCAGCGGAAGTGTTTCGTTCATAAAATCGTCATTTATGTGAAGTGCTGCACCAATTAACAAGCCAATCGAAGCTCCCATCCATGGACCAAGGTATGGAATTACATTGAACAAGCCACAAACGAGTCCAATTACCACTGCATGTTCGAATTCGATTCCAAGAATATTTAAACCAAGAGTGACCAGAAGCATCACCATAAATACTTCGAAAAGTAGGCCGATAAAATAACGGCGCAGGAGATAGGAGATGGAATCAAGAATATGGGCAACTTTTTCTTCCAGGTTGGTGGGAACCAGAAGAATTACAAATTCGCGAAACATGGTTTCATCTTTTAAAAAGAAGAAAGTAATAAATGAAACGGCAAAAAATGCGATTAACAATTCGCCAATGGTTCCGGCAATCACTCCAAACCAGTTTGAAACCTGGGAGAAGTCGATTTGAGCGCCCAGGTTTTCAGTAACAATATCCAGGAAGTTTCTTTCTTCAATAGCCACCCGATCTTTACTGAATATCTGCATTAAGTTGATTAATGGTTCTTCAATGGAATCGAGGACCATTGTAAAATCAATTTGAGACAGCGTTTCCAGTTCTTTGATCAACAAGGGAATAATAAAGCGGAAGAAGCTTATGAAAACAATCCAGATGCTTACCAAGGTGATAAAGGCAGCCAATCCTTTGGGAATCATAATTTTTTTGTACTTTATCAGCATAAGCCGGCGCACCAGGGGCCGCCCAAGAAACGAGAGCACAACGGCAATTAAAATGTAGGTAACAATTGCACTAAAATACCACAGAAGGAAAATAGTAAAAAGAAAACCGAGTAGGAGAATTACTGTTCTGGTCCAGCCATTGAATTGAATCATTTGCATTCGATTTTTAACAAATATAGTTTAAAATGTGGCTGTATCAAATATCTGCTTGGGCACATAACTACTTGTTGTTTACAGATATAAATCAGGCTGGATGGAGGTTTAAGATTTTTTCTTTACATTTGATGTGGACAGTATGTTAAAGGTAAGAGGCCATTTGTTGAAATGACCTAATTGAAAACAAGATGATAAGTAATGAATTTAGAATTGTCATTGTTGATGATGAGCCTGAAGCAAGGATCCTGCTGAAATCCCTCCTTTCCGGTATTAATTATGTAACAGTTGTGGGTGAAGCTGATAATGTCGAAAGTGCTTTGTACAGCATTGTTGAGCACTATCCAAATCTTATTTTAATGGATATTAATATGCCAGGAAAATCAGGATTGGATTTGGTAGAACTTTTGCAAAGCAGAAATGTTGATATTCCGGTGGTTTTTATCTCGGCTTTTGAGGAATATGCCATTAAAGCCATTCGAAATCAGATTTATGATTTCCTGTTAAAACCTGTTTCATTTGACGATTTAAAAAGCACGATTGACAAATACCGGAGGTTGAATAATAAAGATTTACCCGGTAAATTAATGGAAGTTCTGGGATCCATTAAAGAAGAAAGTAAAATCAGGATAAACTCGAGACACAGTTACATTCTGATTAATCCTGCCGAAATTGCTTATGGTGTGGCTGAAGATGGATGTACAATTCTTTATTTAATTAATGGCAAAAAGGAGATTTCAAATTCTTCCTTGTCGCAGATTGAATCGAGAGTAAAAGGGTATAAGTTTTATCGTTTGGGGCGCTCTGTTCTCATAAATCTCGATTATGTAAGGAGTATAAAAAAGGATAGCGATTCGGTTTTGCTGGAGTTTAACGATTGTAAGTGGGAAGTATTTGCTTCACATCGTTCGATTAAGGAGTTATTGGAAGGAGGCAGATTAGATTATGCTTGAGTTAAAAATTACAACATTAATAATTGAGAAAGACCAGCAATCGTTAAACGAAACAGTGGCTGTTTTAAAAGGATTTAATGAATTGTCGATTGTTGGGAAAGCAATCACCGGGAAAAATGGATTTCGCATTGGAAATAATCTGGCCCCTTATTTGGTTTTTATAAATACCGATTTGCCCGATATAAGCGGACTGGATTTTATTCGTTCACTTCGTAAACGGGATATTAATCCCGAGGTAGTTTTTATTTCAAACGATGCAAGGCATGCATTCGAAGCTCTGCCACTAAAACCTTTTGATTATTTTGTGAGACCGCTTGATCCGGCATTGATTTCCAGGATGATAACCCGCTTAAAGTTCAAGTATAAAAAAGCGGAGTTGATGCGAAAAATGGATGAGTACACAAAAATGCAGACGGTCAACACAAAACGGGTGTTTCATCAGAAGAAGGGGATCATTGTTTTGCGTCTGGAAGAGATCGTTTTTTGTAAAGCCGAGCTTTCGAGTACGGTTTTGAAATTACGCACCGGTGAAAGTGTAATCGTAAAAACAAAAATTGGCGAAACCATCGAAATCATTAATCACAAAGAATTCATCCGTACCGGCCGATCCTACTATATTAATCGCGAGTATTTAAGAAAGATTGATAAAAAGAACCTCAAATGTATGCTTTATTACGAAGGCCAGACCTGGGATATTCCGGTATCTAAAAACACAGTTGGTCTTCTCGAAAAACTAAATGTGTACCCCATCTACTAAATTGAGAATAGAACTTCAGCAATTTTTTTAATTTTAACACAAATTAAACTTGTGAAGAAGTTTCTTAATACCATCTCAGCTTTTCAGTTTTTTCATTTGGTGCGCTATTCCACCCTCATTCTCATAGGAATAGTTTTTACCAAAACGGCTTTAACGCAATCGGCAATTGGCGAATACGAAACCTTTGTTTTTCTGGGAGGTGCAGTGAGTTTTTTTTGGTTAAATGGCCTGTTAAAAGCTTTACTCCCATTATCAGAAGATTCGGAAAGCACAAAAACCAATGTCTTTAGTGCTTTTATTGTTGTGCAGTCTTTTAGTGTTTTGGCTGCAGCCTTTTTGTTCTTATTGCAGCCTTTTTTTACGCATTTTTTATTGAATGATCACAGTGTGCCTGAAATGGGTTTGCTGTTGCTTTTTATCGTTTTTGGGGTTCCGGCAAATCTTGTTGAATATTTCTACCTCATTAAAAGGAAAAATAAAGCGATTGTAATTTATGGGATACTGGCCTTTTTTGTACAGTTGCTCCTGGTCGTTTTGCCTGCTGTTTTAGGACATGGAATTCAAATGGCATTAAAAGGTCTGGTGTTGTCGTCGGTATTGCGATATCTGTGGTTGTGGAGAATTTTTATCTCGAAAAAAGAAATTCAGTTCTCAAAAAGTTTTGTGCGCGAACATTTAAAACTGGGTGGACCGCTGGTTGTGGCAACTTTTTTCAGTGGCTCGGCTCAATTCATTGATGGCTTCATCGTTACCGCAAAATTTAACGAAGAAACTTTTGCGGTTTTTCGTTACGGTGCGCGCGAACTCCCGCTTGCCATGCTCCTGGCAAACGCATTAAGTAATGCCATGCTTCCCGGCTTTGCCAATAAGGAGAATTTGAAGGAAAACCTGCAAAAGCTTAAGACTAGCGTTTCGCGATTAATGCATTTTTTATTTCCATTTACCATGGTCTTGCTACTGGTTTCAAAGCCGCTTTTCCCAATACTTTTTAATCCCGGATTCGCTGAAAGTGCAGTCGTCTTTAATATTTATCTTTTGTTGGTAATTAGTCGTTTGTTAATGCCGCAAACGATTTTAAACGGGCTGAAACTATCAAAACCAATTATGATTGCTTCGTTTTTGGAACTTATCTTAAATGTTGGATTAAGTTTGCTGTTTGTACAATTCTGGGGAATTTCAGGAATTGCTCTGGCAACTCTTATGGCTTATTTTTTCGAAAAGATTTATCTGGGAATAGTTGTACACCGGGAATTAAATATTCGTATTGTTGAATATCTTTCGCTTAAATATTACCTGCTTTATTCAGTCGGTACAATTGTAATCTTTATTTTTGCTGAACTAATTTTTTAAGCAATGGATTTTTTACTCGATAATAAAGAAACGGAGCAAAAGTTTCAGCAAATACTGAAAGTAATAAAACTGAGGCAAAGTGGTGAAGTTTCGGCAGCCATGAAAGAGCAGGGGATTACTTACAAATTAAACTGGGGAGTTTCGTTATTAGATCTTCGCGAGATTTCCCGGGATTTTGAAAAGGATCATCTTTTGGCTTTAAAACTTTGGAATAAGCAATGGCGTGAAACCATGATTCTGGCCACATTACTTGATGACGCGGATGAGGTGACAGAAGAACAAATGGATTTCTGGACAAAAAGTCTTGAGAACACTGAAATTGCAGAACAGGCTTCAACTAATCTTTGGTCAAAAAGTAAATTCGCCTTTGTAAAAGCACTGGAGTGGTGTCGCGGTAAAAAGCATTTGGTTCGATTTTCAGGAGTGCATCTGATGGGCCGCCTGGCAATTGCTGAAAAGAAGGCAATTGACGAAATGTTTGAATCTTTTTTTGAGGAGTTACCAACTTTGGCAAAAGATGCCAAATTATATACTCCACTTTATCGTTCAGTTATAGCCTTGGGATCGCGTTCGAAAATGCTCAATGAGCAATGTGTTGAGTTGTCAAAGGAGTTTCAACTCAGCACTTCAGAAAATGCTGTGAAATTGGGCGAGCAATTGTTTGAAGAACTTACCAAGGGATATTTTCAAGATACTTTGAAAGCCTGAATCATTACTTTTTTTACCTGAAAAACTGTCAGCTTAAAACTTCATGGCAGGTAATTTGTTAATTGATGGCCCGGAAGTTCGAAGACATTTAGCCTATGGATGTTAAACCTTAAACTTCAAATACTAAAAGAATATGTTATGATGAATATTACAAAATCTTCAAATCCTGTTTTAAAGGAAAATACTTTTAGCAGAGATTATGCTATTCAGTCGGATGTGATGACAGTAAAGGGTACAATGAATAAAACAGCAACCCTGTTGTTTTTGGTTGTGGCTGCTGCGGCGTTTGTGTGGAATCGATATTTCGAGGCAATGAGTCCCGAAGCAGGAATGTCGGCTGTTATGCCATGGGTAGTAGTTGGTGGAATCGGAGGATTAATCGCGACTCTCGTTACTGTCTTTCGACCACAAAATGCAGGCATCTCAGCACCCATTTATGCACTTTTCCAAGGTTTATTACTAGGTGGTATTTCAGCGATCTTCGAATCCATGTATCCCAATCAGGGATTGGTTATGCGGGCTGTACTTTTAACAATGGCAGTTTTTATGGCCATGCTCTTTTTCTATCGTTCGGGAATAATTAAGGTGACAAAGAAATTTATGTTGGGAGTTGTCGCAGCAACTGCAGGGATTGCGCTTGTTTATTTTATAAGTTTTATAGCCGGATTTTTTGGCGCTGAAATGTCTTTTCTTTATGGAAATTCGAATTTTAGCATTGGATTTAGTCTGGTAGTTGTGGGTATTGCGGCACTTAATCTGGTACTCGATTTTTCGTTTATTGAGAACGCATCGGCACAAGGTGCTCCAAAATATATGGAGTGGTATGGTGCCTTCGGCTTAATGGTGACCCTGGTTTGGTTGTACCTTGAAATATTAAGGTTGTTGGCGAAATTGGCCAGCCGCGATTGATTGTTGCCGGGATGAACGGATGATGTTCAAATAGATTGAATCGTTCCCGGTTACCATAACCATTGAATAAAAAAAGGATTTGTCTGATAAGCATCGGGCAAATCCTTTTTATTTCTGGGTTCAAAATCTTACCTTCGAGTGTACGAACCATTACTATTGGATATGCAGGTTATTCAGGTTGCCGATAAAAAAATGGTACATGAATTTCATCAGGTCCCCGAACGAATTTATAAAAACGATCCCAATTGGATTCCGTTACTGTGGAAGATGATTGAGAATACTTTCAATCCTGAGAAAAATATACGTTTTAAAACAGGCGATGCAAAGCGTTGGTTGCTGAAAATTGATGGCGAATACCTGGGGCGCATTTCGGCATTTTATGACGAAAATTATGCCTCGGGTTATGATCAGCCAACAGGGTGTTGTGGTTTTTTCGAATGCATTAACAATCACGAAGCCGCTTTTAAACTTTTCGATACGGCAAAAAACTGGTTGGCAGAAAAGGGTATGGAAGCCATGGACGGACCGGTAAATTTCGACGAAAACTTTTTTTATTGGGGTTTATTGGGCGATGGATTTAAACCGCAGACCTTTGGCATGCAGTATAATCAGCCATACTATAAAGAATTGTTCGAAAGCTATGGTTTTCAAACCTATTACGAGCAATACAGTTATTCGCTCGATATCACAAATGGTGATTTGCCCGAACGCTTCTGGAAAATTGCAGAGTGGGTGGTAAAAAAGCCGGGATATTCATTTGAAAACTTTTCGTTTAAAAACCAGGATAAATACATTCGCGATTTTATCGAAATTCACGAAAAGGCCTGGGGTAGTCACGAAAATTATAAACCAATTGAGTTTCATCTCTTAAAAGGTCTTTTGAATAATGCGAAGATAATTCTTGATGAGGAATTTATATGGTACGTTTATCACAACGGAAAACCTATTGCATTTTACATGCAAATACTCGATCTGAACCAAATTCTTCAGAAATTAAAAACGGGGAAATTGAATTTTTGGAAAGGCTTACAATTGTTGTACTACAAGCAACGAAAAACAATTACACGTTGCCGTGTTATTGTGCTTGGGGTTATCCCGGCTTACCAGGGAAAAGGAATTGAATCAGGAATTTTTCATCATTTAAAACCGGTAATGCAAAAAAAGTCGTGGTACAAGGACATGGAAATGAGTTGGATTGGTGACTTTAATCCGAAGATGAATGCATTATTTAAATCCTTTGGTGCCAGGCAAACACTTACACACCATACGATGCGGTATTTATTCGATCGCAAAAAAGAATTTGTCAAAGCATCAAAAATTAATTAAAAAATAGTTCTTTTGTCGATACATAGGAAAACAGTTAGAGGATAGGAATATGCAGTTAGTTGAGGTTAGAGATAAAAAGACCAGGAAGCTGTTTCATAAAATACCCCATTTAATATATAAAAACGATTCGAACTGGGCCGCACCAATTGAGGGTATGACAGAGGCGATTTTTAATCCTGGCAAGAATAAGGCGTTTAGAAATGGTAAAGCCATTCGCTGGGTTTTGCTGGACCATAAAGGGCAGGTAATTGGCCGCATTGCGGCGTTTATAAATTTTAATCTGGCAAAAACCTATGAGCAGCTCACAGGAGGCTGTGGCTTTTTCGAGTGCGTCGATAGGCAGGATGCAGCTGATAGCTTGTTTGAAGCGGCCCTTAGCTGGAACAAGGGAAATGGAATGGAAGCCATGGATGGCCCCATAAACTTCGGAGAAAACTATATAAACTGGGGATTGCTTGTTGATGGTTTTATGCCGCAGGGTTACGGTATGCCATACAATCCAAAATACTACGAAAAGCTATTCCGAAATTTTGGGTTTGAGGTGTATTACGAACAATATTCCTACCACCTCGACTATACCGTACCCTTTCCTGAACGATTTTGGAAAATAGCCGCCTGGGTAGCTAAAAAACCACAATATCGGTTTCAGCATTTTTCTTTCGACCAGAGCGAAAAATTTATACGTGATTTCTGCACCATTTACGATAGGGCATGGGCGTCGCACGAACACTACAAACCAATCGATCCGGACGATATACGCGACTTTATGAATGAGTCGAAAGCCATTTTGGATCCAACAATGGTGTGGTTTGCATACGACGGCGAAAAACCCATTGCCGCATTTGTAATGATGCCAGATATCAACCAGATTCTACGAAAAATGAAGGGTAAACTAAACTTCATGGGGATCTTAAAATTTCTGTATTATAAGAAAACAAAAACAATGACCCGTACCCGGATTATTCTGATGGGTGTTGATGAGAAGTATCAGCGTTCGGGAATTGAGTCGGGCATATTCTGGCACCAGGAGCAGATCATGAAGCAGAAATCGCACAGTCATTATACCGAATTGGAGCTGTCGTGGGCAGGTGAATTTAATCCCAAAGTTATTGCCATTTACGAGGCAACCGGCGCAAAAAAAACCAAAACGCATTATACCATGCGTTATCTATTCGACCGCACAAAGAAAGTTACAAAAGCACACGTTCTGACTTAATCATTTAGACGGGTTGGCTGGTGTTAAATATTTGCCATAACTTTTTGGATTATTGCAAACTATCTATATCTTTGCAGGCCGAAAATTAGAGAGATTAGTAACTTTTAGAATGGATTGCAGTAAATAAAATGTAACCATTCGATTAAAAATAAAACAAAATGAGAAAAGACATTCATCCAAAGGAATACAGATTGGTAGCTTTTAAAGATATGTCGAACGGACATGTTTTTATTACCCGCTCAACTGTTGACACGAAAGAAACCGAAACTGTTGACGGTGTTGACTATCCGTTATACAAACTGGAAATTTCCAACACTTCTCATCCGTTCTATACAGGTAAAACTAAATTGGTTGATACTGCCGGACGTGTTGATAAGTTTATGAACCGTTACGGAAAACACATGCAAAACAGGAAGAAGTAATTCTTCGAAATGATACGAAGAAAAGCATCCGTCAATTGGCGGATGCTTTTTTTTTAATGTGTTATTTTGTCGGTGTTTTGGATTGAATGACGTGAACAAACCGACAATGTTAACCTTCTGTACAAATGGCACGGCGATTGCAAAATATGGTGTCTGATGATTGCAACGGTCAGGTTGCGACAGATTGTCATAAATTATAAAATGAACATGGGAAAAATTAAGAATTCAGCATTTCAGAATATATTCGCAGCAGGAATGATGGACAACGAGTCGGAATTTCTACCGATTATTGCCGATGGCGATGACAGGGATCTTAAAAATGTAGATGTGCCGGGAGTACTTCCAATATTACCTTTGCGAAACACGGTATTGTTTCCGGGAGTTGTATTGCCAATTACCGTTGGACGCGAAAGATCGCTTAAGTTAATCCGCGATGTGAATCGTGGCAGCAAGTTATTGGGTACTGTTGCTCAAAAGGATTATACCATTGATCGGCCGGAAAAGGGAGATCTATATGATATTGGAACAGTTGCAGAAGTGCTGAAAGTACTGGAAATGCCTGATGGTTCGACCTCGGTGATTATCCAGGGGAAAAGAAGATACCAGATAAGAGAGTTTGTTAGCGAAGAACCTTACTTTAAAGCTGCTATCCAACCATTGGAAGATGTAAGCTCAAAAGATGATAATGAGTTTAATGCAATTGTTGGATCACTAAAAGATCTTTCCATAAAAATTGCACAGTTTTCAGCAAACGTGCCACCCGAGGCAACTTTTGCAGTTAAAAATATCGAAAACTCAACTTTCTTAATCAATTTCATTTGTTCAAATACGGATTTAAGTGTTGAAGACAAACAAAAGCTTCTGGAGATTGAAAGCTTGAAAGACCGTGGTGTACAGGCCATTAGTTTTTTAGTGAAGGAAGTTCAGATGTTGGAGCTGAAAAACGATATTCAGAAAAAAGTAAAAACTGACATGGACAGGCAGCAACGCGAGTTTATGTTGAACCAGCAAATGAAAACAATTCAGGATGAATTGGGCGGGAATCCGGTTGAGCAGGAGATTAATGTATTAAAAGAAAAGGCAAAAGAAAAAAAGTGGAACGAGGATGTTGCCAGGTTTTTTTCCAAAGAAGTTGAAAAACTGGGACGATTAAATCCTGCCGCAGGTGAGTATTCAGTACAGTACACTTTTTGCCAGACCTTACTCGATTTGCCATGGAATGAATATACCGAAGATAATTTCGACCTAAAAAATGTCAGCAAAGTTCTGGATGAAGACCACTATGGTTTGGAGAAGGTGAAAGAAAGGATGCTGGAACATTTGGCGGTATTGAAACTAAAAAACGACATGAAATCGCCGATTCTTTGTTTGTACGGCCCCCCGGGAGTCGGAAAAACATCGCTTGGGAAATCGGTTGCCCGTGCACTTGGGCGAAAATATGCCCGTATGAGTTTAGGTGGATTACACGATGAGTCGGAGATTCGTGGTCACCGAAAAACATATATTGGTGCCATGCCCGGACGCATTCTTCAGAACATAAAAAAATCGAAATCGTCCAATCCTGTGTTTATGTTGGATGAAATCGATAAGGTTTCCAAGCATTTTCATGGTGATCCGGCTTCGGCTTTGCTGGAAGTACTCGATCCGGAGCAAAACGGAGAGTTTCATGATAATTATGTGGAGCAGGATTATGATCTTTCGAAAGTAATGTTTATCGCCACAGCTAACTCCTTAAGTACAATTGCCGCACCATTGAGAGATCGCCTGGAGTTGATCGAAGTTGGTGGTTATCTGGTGGAGGAGAAGATTGAAATTGCCAGGCGGCACCTGATCCCAAAACAACTGGAAAACCATGGTTTAAAAAAGGCGGATGTTGCTTTCCCGAAAGATGTGATTGAACTTATAATAAGTGGTTATTCCCGCGAATCGGGTGTGCGTGAACTGGATAAGAAAATTGCCAAGGTAATCCGGCGAATTGCTAAAAAGATTGCCTTTGAAGAAGATTACAATAAAAAATTAACCAAAGCAGATGTTCGTGAGTATTTGGGAGTTACAGAATATTCCAAAGAAAAATACCAGGGCAATGACTTTGCAGGTGTCGTAACCGGTTTGGCATGGACAGCTGTTGGTGGAGAAATTCTTTATGTTGAGACCAGCTTAAGCAAAGGTAAAGGTGCCCTGACACTTACCGGAAACCTCGGCGATGTGATGAAAGAGTCGGCGATGTTAGCGCTTGAATATTTAAAATCCCATGCCGATGAGCTCGATCTTAATCCGGAGGTATTCGGGAAATGGAATGTACACGTTCACGTACCCGAAGGAGCGATTCCCAAAGACGGACCATCGGCGGGTGTTACGATGGTTACATCATTGGCGTCGGCATTTACGCAGCGTAAAGTCAAAAAGAATATCGCGATGACCGGTGAAATCACACTTCGTGGGAAGGTGTTGCCAGTGGGAGGAATCAAGGAGAAAATACTTGCAGCCAAACGTGCCGGAATCACCGAGATTATAATGTCGGAGCAAAACAAAAAGAACCTTGAAGACATTAAGGAAGCTTATTTAAAAGGATTAAAATTTCACTTCGTAAATACCGTAATGGATGTACTGGAAGTCTCACTCCTGAAAACAAAAGTAAATAAGCCTTTGAAGATATCTTAGCTGACCTGAGTCGATAATAAAAAAGGGCTGATAATTTTTATTATCAGCCCTTTTTTATTCTTTAAATCATTTCCAGTTTAAAAGAATCCCAACTCCAGCCGGGCTTCTTCGCTCATCATCGATTTATCCCAGGGTGGCTCAAAAGTTAAATCAACATTTACCTTTTCGATTCCATCAACCGATTGTGCAGCCTGCGTAATGTCGTCAACCAGAATATCAACAACCGGACAACCGGGTGCTGTTAAGGTCATCACGATATTCGCATTGTTTTCTTCATCAACGTCAACGTTGTAAATCAATCCTAAGTCGTATACATTAACCGGAATTTCCGGATCGTAAACCTCTTTCAGGTTATTTATAATTAAGTCGATTCTTTTATCCATTTCTTCTCCTCCTTATCCTGCAATTCTGCTATAAGCAACAGCGTATAAACGAATTTGTTTTATCATTGCCAGTAAACCGTTTGACCTTGTTGGCGACAAGTGTTGTTTTAATCCCAGATCGTCGATAAAATGAAGTTCGTTCTCAAGCAGCTCCTGTGGTGTTCGTCCTGAAACCACACGAAGCAGCAGAGCCACCAAGCCTTTTACAATTACGGCATCACTTTCACCACGAAAGTTAATTTTACCATCCACTAAATCGGCTGCAAGCCAAACCCGCGACTGACAACCTTTGATAATGTTTTGGTCGTTCTTGTCTTTTGCCTCCAATTCTTCCAGGTCATTACCTAATTCAATCAGATAGGCGTATTTATCCATCCAGTCTTCGTACATTGAGAACTCCTCAACGATCTCCTGTTGAACTTCTTCTATTGTCATTTAATATGCTTTTAAACGTGGACAAAGGTCGTAAAATTTTATTTTTCAGCAATGACATTTATTGCTTATTGAGACTAAATCCAAACTAAGTTAATGTATGGCATGCCATTTTGTAATTTCTTAAATTTATTATTCTGAAAAATTAATATTAAAAAATGAATATGACTTCTTTAGCAGGTACAAAAACAGAACAGAATTTACTAAAAGCTTTTGCTGGCGAATCGCAGGCACGAATGCGTTACGACTATTTTGCAAAACAAGCAAAAAAGGAAGGATTGGAGCAAATTGCTGCCTTGTTTGAAGAAACAGCAGTTAACGAACGAGCACATGCCAAACGCTTTTTTGGTTTCTTAGAGGGTAATATGGTTGAGATCACGGCAAGTTATCCGGCCGGAATGGTTGGTACAACGGCAGATAACTTAAAAGCAGCGGCCGATGGTGAAAACGAAGAATGGACCGAGCTTTATCCTGAATTTGCCAAAATAGCCGAAGAAGAAGGATTTAAAGAGGTGGCCCTGGCTTTTAAACTCATTGCAAAAGTTGAAAAGGCTCATGAAGAACGCTATCGTACTTTATTGAATAACCTGGAAGAAGGGAAAGTATTTAAACGAGGTGATAAAGTAGTGTGGAAATGTAGAAATTGTGGTTTCCTTCACGAAGGTACAGTGGCTCCGAAAATGTGTCCGGCATGCCAACATGCGCAAGCCCATTTCGAAATTAAAGAAGAAAATTACTAACACCTGCTCTTGCTTGAAATATTCTTTTGAATTTTTCAGGCATAAAATAATAGATACAGAACGCTACTGTGCGCCCGTTTTTTGGCGTGTGAAAATCTAAAAATAATTTCATCCGATACACCTTTTCAGGCCTGTCAAAACATTGGAACAGTTGCTATTTCCTTGAAAATTCCGGTTCAGTTGAGCTGGAATTTTTGTCTTAAAAATTGAATCTTCTTTGAAAGTAATGCAAGTCACTAAAGAAATAAGCCTGGGTTGTTTCTTTGCAAAAAAAAGTAATGTCAGACTTCTTTCGTAGATACAAGTGGAAAATTGTTGGAGCAGCAGTTGGAGCAATGGCCGGATATGCTTACTATTATTTTATTGGTTGCAAGTCGGGAACTTGTCCAATCCAATCGCACTGGCATAGCAGCTCACTTTATGGTGCATTAATTGGATATGTTTTTGTGAATAGTCCGAATAAAGAAAAGCTGAAAGAAAAGGAAGTTCAAAATCAGAACCTTTTAAAATAGGTGTTTATCGGTGGTGTCAGAGCACAATTAGTGCCTTTTTAAGGGCCTCCATGAAAACATCAATTTCATCTTTGGTGTTGTACATGCCGAACGAAATACGTGCGCAACCTTGTATGTTAAAGTGCGCCATAACAGTGTCGGCGCAGTGGTGGCCGGTTCTGATGGCAATACCCATTTTGTCAATCAGCATTCCCAGGTCGTAAAAATGAACACCTTCAATATTAAACGAAATTACGCCCGACTTTTCGGGTGCTTCACCATAAAACCGAATGCCATCAACTTGGCGAAGTTTCGACATGGCATAATTCAGTAATTCATGTTCATGCCTGGCAATGTTATCAATTCCGATCTCGGTAATAAAGTCGATTGCAGCACCAAAAGCTGCCACACTCGAAATGTTAGGTGTACCCGCTTCAAACTTATAGGGTAGTTCGTTAAAAGATGTTCCCTCAAACGAAACTTCAGAAATCATTTGTCCGCCACCCTGGTAAGGTGGCATTTGAGCCAGCCATTTTTCTTTTCCGTACAAAACACCAACGCCGTTTGGCCCGTAGAGTTTGTGTGCTGAAAAGGCGTAAAAATCAACATCCAGTTTTTGAACATCGATTACAATATGAGGTGCAGCTTGAGCGCCGTCAACCATTACTGCCACATTTCTTTTATGTGCTGTTTCGATGATCTCTGCAATTGGATTTACCGTTCCAAGTACATTTGACACATGGTTTACAGCGATAAGTTTTGTCCTTTCCGATATCAATTCCGGTAATCTTTCTATTTCCAGAATACCCGCATCGTTAAACGGCAGTTTTACAATTTTCGCCTTTTTTTTAGCAGCAGCCATTTGCCAGGGAACAATGTTCGAGTGATGTTCCATTTCCGAAATAATAATTTCATCGCCGGCATGAACGAATTTCTCGCAAAACGAGCAGGCCACAAGATTAAGACTTTCGGTAGCTCCTTTGGTGAAAATTATTTCCTTACGTGAATCCGCGTTAATAAAAGCCTGTATTTTGTCGCGAACTGCCTCGTATTCTATTGTAGCCTTATCGGCCATATAATGGGCTCCACGATGAATATTGCTGTAGTAATCGTTGTGTAATTGCTCCTGCTTCATTAAAACCTGGACAGGCTTTTGAGCCGAAGCTGCAGTATCGAGATAAACCAGTGGTTTGTTGTAAACTTTCTGCTTCAGAATGGGGAAGTAGCTTCTTATTTTGTCAATCTCGTATGTCATGATTTTTTAAATTACCGGACTGGTGACTTAACCTTCACCTACTGTAAAGCAGTTCCTAACAGTCACAATTATACGCGCAATCGTGGCAGCGGGCAACTTCGCCTTGTAAGCGTTTCTCAACCAATTCGTCAATACGATCGCGCAGCGGCTCCAGTCGAATCTCTTTAACAACTTCGTGAGCAAATGCATTCATCATCATTAAACGGGCTTTGTCTTCATCAATTCCCCGGGCCCGGAGATAAAATAATGCTTCCTCGTCTATTTGTCCAACCGTTGCACCGTGGCTGCATTTAACATCATCGGCATCAATAATCAGCTGAGGCTTGGTTTGCATATTTGCTTCATCAGTGAGCAGCAGATTGTTGTTGCGCTGAAAGGCATTTGTTTTCTGCGCATCGCGAACCACATGAATTCTACCTGAGAAAGCACCCGACGAATTTTCATCCAATACATTTTTATATACCTGGTTGCTTTCGCAATGTGCTTTGGCGTGAATAACCTGGGTGAAATTATCAACGTGTTGTTTTTTATCCATGAAAGCCATGCCGTACAAATTTGCTTCGGCATTTTCTCCATTCAGAATAAACTTCAAATTGTTCCGAATTAAACCCCCGTGCAAGGATAAGGTATGAGTTGTTACTCTGGAATCGCGCTGTTGTTCTATAAAGACAGAGTTGATATTCGTAGCACCGTTATGTTGATTTTGAATGGTGTGAAATTCAATGTCGGCATTGTTGCCGGCAAAGATTTCAGTAACCGAATTGCTTAAATACTGGTTTAAATTAAGTGTGTGGTCACACAAAAGCACTTGTACTTTTGCACCTTCTTCAACCAAAATGAAGTTACGTTGGGTCGTAAAACTATCCTTTTTGCTTTGAAGCAGATTGACGATTTGAATGGGACTTTCCACCACTACATTTTTAGGAACATATAGGAAAAAGCCATCTTTTGCAAACGCAGTATTTAAAGCTACCAGTGGGTCCTCGTCGGTTTTTGCAATGCTGGCATATTTTTCCAGCAACTCAGGATTTTCTTTTGATATTTTATCTAAACTATCAAGAATAACACCCTTGGGCAGATCGCCATCATTTTTGTCATTTTTGCAGAACCATCCATTAATTACTACTTCAGGATTGGTCTTTAATTTGGGTACATCGCATTTGAAAATAGTTTCTAAATCAGCTTCTGTTTCTTCCTTAGTATGAACGAAATCGAACTTTGGCAGAAAGGATGAATTTAGATTTGTGTATTTGTAATTTTCGTTTTTCCGCGTAGGAATACCCTGTGAAACAAAGTCCTGAAACGCTTTTTTTCGCTGAGCATTCAAAACCTCGGACGAGCCCTTGAAAAGTTGCTCTTTTACCTCGCTGTAGTGCGCGGTATATTTAAGCGATAAATCTGCTTTGTCAACTAAAACGCTCATCTTACTTCTTAATTTCTGATTTAATCCAATCGTAGCCTTTTTCTTCCAGTTCCAGAGCCAGCTCCTTGCCGGCAGTTTTCACTATTCGTCCTTTGTACAGGATATGTACAAAATCGGGTACGATATAGTCCAGCAAACGCTGATAGTGCGTAACCACAATTGCTGATGTTTCAGGCGACCTCAGAGCATTTACCCCGTTGGCAACGGTTTTTAGCGCATCAATGTCGAGCCCTGAATTGGTTTCGTCGAGAATAGCTAATTTTGGTTCGAGCATTGCCATCTGAAAGATTTCGTTTTTCTTTTTTTCGCCGCCCGAGAATCCTTCGTTTACCGAGCGATTGGTTAATTTTGTGTGCATATCAACCATATCCATTTTTTCACGCATCAGTTTTAAAAATTCACCTGCACTTAGTTCTTTTAATCCTTTGTGTTTACGATGTTCGTTAACCGACGATTTTAAAAAGTTTACCATGGGAACGCCCGGAATTTCAACGGGATATTGAAAACTTAAAAATAAGCCGTTCTTGGCACGTTCTTCCGGTGCTTTATCCATGATATCTTCGCCCAGAAAAGTAATCTCCTCTGCCGTTATTTCATAATCTTCTTTGCCGGCAAGCACATTTGCCAATGTACTTTTCCCTGAACCGTTTGGCCCCATAATGGCATGTACTTCACCTGGTTTTACTTCAAGGTTGATTCCTTTTAGGATTTCCATCCCTTCAACTGAAGCATATAAATTTTTAATTGATAGCATTTCTTGTAATGAATTGTGAGTTTAGAAAATTGAACTCGTATTGTTGATTTAAATTTTATCCTACGCTGCCTTCAAGACTGATTTGTAATAATTTTTGTGCTTCAACGGCAAACTCCATCGGGAGTTTATTGAGCACTTCCTTGGCGTAACCATTAACGATCATTCCAATTGCCATCTCCGTGTCAATGCCGCGTTGGTTGCAATAGAATATTTGATCTTCACCAATTTTCGAAGTAGTTGCCTCGTGTTCTACCACCGACGATTTATTTCCCACCTCGATGTAAGGGAAAGTGTGTGCACCACAAGTGTCGTTCAATAAAAGCGAATCGCATTGAGAGAAGTTACGCGAACCGGTTGCTTTTGGCATTACTTTCACCAATCCACGGTATGAATTTTCGCTTTTCCCTGCCGAAATTCCCTTTGAAATGATGGTCGATTTGGTGTTTTTCCCAATGTGAATCATCTTCGAACCGGTATCAGCTTGCTGATGGTTATTGGTGACTGCCACCGAGTTGAACTCTCCAACTGAATTGTTGCCCATTAAAATGCAACTTGGGTATTTCCAGGTGATGGCCGAGCCTGTTTCAACCTGGGTCCAGCTAATTTTCGATGATTCTCCACGGCAAACTCCCCGCTTGGTGACAAAGTTATATATTCCGCCTTTCCCGTTTTTATCTCCCGGATACCAGTTTTGCACCGTTGAGTATTTCACCTCAGCCCGGTCCATGGCAATAATCTCCACAACGGCAGCGTGTAATTGGTTTTCGTCGCGCATAGGAGCCGTACATCCCTCGAGGTAGCTTACGTAGGAGTCGTCGTCGGCTACAATTAAAGTTCGCTCAAACTGACCTGTATTAGCGGCGTTTATCCTGAAATATGTGGACAGTTCCATGGGGCATTTTACCCCTTTGGGAATGTAACAAAATGAGCCATCGCTAAAAACGGCCGAGTTTAATGCGGCAAAATAATTGTCGGCTACAGGAACAGCTTGTCCCAGGTATTTTTTCACCAGCTCGGGATGATCCTTCACCGCATCTGAAAAAGAACAGAAAATAATCCCTTTTTCGGCCAGCGTTTCCTTAAAAGTAGTTTTTACAGAAACACTGTCCATAACCACATCAACTGCCACTCCGGCCAAAACTTTTTGTTCTTCCAAAGGAATTCCAAGTTTGTTAAAAGTGTCAATTAACTCAGGATCTACCTCGTCCATGCTTTCGTATTTCGATCCCTGTTTTGGTGCTGCGTAATAACTTATTTCCTGTAAATCGATTGGTGGTATTTTTAAATAAGCCCAATCAGGCATTTTCATTTTCTGCCACTTCCTGTAAGCATCCAACCTGAATTTTAACATAAATTCGGGCTCTTCCTTTTTGGCAGATATCAGTCGAATAACGTTTTCATTCAATCCCTTCTCGATTATATCGGTTTCAATATCAGTAATAAAACCGTATTTATAATCGCTTTGCGTTACGTCATTCAATATTTTATCTTGTTCTTCCATTTTACTGAGTATTCTTCCCTTATAACAAAGCTTTATTAAGACTGTTTAAATAAAATTGCAAAGATATAAAACTATAGGTATTTTTGCGGTTCAGATTTCTTAAAACATACTTTTTAGTCTGAAATTAATAATGAGTAAAGAAAGAATACAAACGAATGTGTCGGAATTAGGCGAGTTTGGCCTGATTGAACGATTGACAAAAGACATTCAGATCAAGAATGAAAGCACGATAAAAGGTGTGGGCGATGATGCGGCCGTGATGGAATACAAGGATAAACAACTTGTGGTTTCAACCGATATGTTAACTGAAGGTGTGCATTTCAACCTCATGTATGTTCCCTTAAAGCATTTGGGGTACAAAGCCGTAGTGGTTAATCTGTCTGATATCTACGCCATGAATGCCACTCCAAAACAAATAACCGTTAGCATGGCAATTTCCAGCAAATTTTCAGTAGAAGCGCTGGACGAATTGTATGCCGGAATTCACCTTGCGTGTGAAAAATATAATGTTGATTTGGTGGGAGGCGATACTACCAGTTCATTAACAGGCTTGACCTTATGTATTACTGCTCTGGGTGAAGTTGAAAAAGGGAAGATGGTGGAACGTAGTGGAGCCCGGGTGAACGACCTGCTTTGCGTCTCGGGAGATTTGGGAGGAGCTTACATGGGTTTGCAGCTTTTAGAACGTGAGAATGAAGTTTTTAAAGTAAACGAAAACATGCAGCCACAGCTCGAAGGTTACGATTATATTTTGGAACGGCAGTTAAAACCGGAAGCGCGGGCGGATATTATTGCAATTTTTGCAAAACTGGGGATTACTCCTACCTCAATGATTGATATCTCCGATGGACTTTCTTCTGAAATTATTCACCTCTGCAAAAACTCCGCTTTGGGTTGCAGTTTGTTTGAAGAAAAAGTCCCGATGGATACGCAAACCAAACAAATGGCAGAAGAATTAAATATTAATCCCATTGTTGCCGCATTGAACGGGGGTGAGGATTATGAGTTGCTTTTTACCATTCCCCTGGACGATTACAATAAAATCAAAAATGATCCTGATTTTACCATAATTGGACACATGACAGAGGCAGCCGACGGAATTAACCTGGTCACAGGTGCCGGTTCGGCCATTCCCCTGGAAGCGCAGGGCTGGAATCACGCAAAGTAATTGAACACAAAGTGAATAAAAAAGCCACTCTGATCATTCAAAGTGGCTTTTTTAATACTATTTTATTGGACTTTAATCGGGGAGGTAACCACGAATAATTCCACGTTTGGAATCTTTTACGAAAAGAAGAACTTCATCGCGCTCAGGTGTTGCAGGCATATCTGCTTCAATGATTTCAACTGCCTGTGCGGTGTTTAATCCCTTTTGATAGATGTAACGGTAAATGTCCTGCACCTCACGAATTTTATCATTGTTGAACTGGCGGCGACGCAATCCAATCGAATTAATACCCACATAAGAAAGCGGTTCACGACCTGCTTTAATAAATGGCGGAACATCTTTACGAACCAGTGATCCACCCGAAATCATAACGTGGGATCCGATGCGAACAAACTGATGAATGGCTGACATACCACCAATAATGGCCCAGTCGTCAACACAAACTTCACCGGCAAGCTGAGTACTGTTAACCAAAATTACATTGTTCCCAACCCGACAATCGTGTGCAATGTGCACATAGGCCATAATCAGACAGTTATTGCCCACCACTGTTTTCCCTTTTGCTGAGGTTCCACGATTAATGGTAACAAATTCGCGAATGGTATTGTTATCCCCGATTTCAACGGTTGAATATTCACCTTTAAATTTTAAATCCTGTGGAACCGCTCCCAGAACCGCTCCCGGAAAAATATTACAGTTTTTGCCAATTCGTGTTCCCGGCAAAATAGTAACGCCCGAACCAATTCTTGTTCCTTCTCCAATTATAACGTCATGATCGATTGAAACGAATGGCTCAATTACTACATTGTCAGCAATTTTTGCATCAGGATGAACGTACGCTAATGGTTGTTTCATATATTATTTATTTCTGTTTTACAATTTGGGCCATAAATTCACCCTCCGCAACTACTTTGTCACCAATATAGGTAACTCCTTTCATGTTGGCGATACCTCTTCTAATGGGCGAAGTTAGTGTTAATTTGAAAATCAGTGTGTCGCCCGGAATAACTTTTTTCCTGAACTTAACATTGTCGATGCGAATAAAGTAGGTCGAAAATTTACCTTCCTGCTGGCTCAAGACCAGTAGCCCACCGCATTGTGCCATGGCTTCAACCAGCAATACCCCGGGCATTACAGGCTCATCCGGGAAGTGTCCCTGGAAGAAAGGCTCGTTTGCAGTTACATTTTTTACGCCTACAATTTCATTGTTGTTGATACACACAACTTTATCGACCATTAAAAACGGATACCGATGAGGTAGTAACTCCTTAATGCGGTTTACATCCATCAAGGGCTCGGCATTGGGATTGCATTTTGGTGCAGCTTCAGCTTCTTTTTTCCACTGCTTTTTCAGGGCTGTCGCGAAAAGTGTATTTGGACCGTGACCCGGTTTCGATGCAATAATTCTCCCTTTTATGTGTTTGCCACATAAAGCCAGATCTCCGATCACATCGAGTAGTTTATGACGTGCACATTCGTTATCGAAATGCAGGTCGAGGTTGTTCAGTATTCCCTGTGGTTTAACCGCAACACGCGGGTGATTGGTTAAATCTGCCAGGTGGTCCAGTTCTTCCTGGCTAACCGCCTTATCCATTATGACAATTGCATTGTTTAAATCGCCCCCTTTAATCAGGTTGTGGCTCAGCAGAAATTCAATTTCTCGCAAGAATACAAATGTTCTGCAATTGGCTATCTCGGTTTTAAAATCCCGAATGGATTCAAGCCTTGCATATTGGTTATTCAGTACCTCCGAGGGGAATGAAATCATTACATTCAGGCTGTACTCGCTATCGGGTAAAGCAATTATATGTGCTCCCGACTTTTCATCCTTTATTTCAATTTTATCTGTAATTTCAAAATACTCGCGTTCAGCATCCTGTTCAACAACACCGGCTTTTTCAATGGCTTCAACGAAGTATTTCGAGCTTCCATCAATAATGGGTGCTTCTTCGTTATTGACTTCAATTAAAACATTGTCCAGGTCCATTCCAATTAATGCGGCCAATGTATGTTCAATAGTTCCAATGCGGGCACCATCTTTCTCCAGCAAAGTACCACGTGAAGTATCAATTACCAGGTCTACATCGGCTGGGATAACGGGTTGGTTATCCAGATCAACTCTTTTAAACTTAAAGCCGTGGTTAATGGGGGCAGGAAGGAAATTCATTGTTACGGTAACTCCGGTGTGTAGTCCTTTGCCCTCTATCTTGAATGTATTCTTTAGCGTCTTTTGCTTAACAACCATAAAAAATATGCTATTGTTTATTGTCTGAATTTGAGTTTACTTCTTTTTTTAGCTGAAGTATATCTTTTCTTAGTTCGGGGAGATCTTTAATTAAATTATAAGCCCGTAAACCGGTTCTGAAATCAATGGCCGGAGAACCAATCAGTTTAGCTCCGTCTTTTGTGTTGCTTGTGATGCCCGTTTGCGCGCCAACCAAAACATTGTTCCCGATTGTTATATGTCCGGCAACACCAACTTGTCCGCCAAACATACAATTGCTGCCAATTTTAACCGAACCGGCAATTCCTGTATGTGCAGCAAATACCGAGTGTTCTCCAATCTCAACATTGTGAGCCACCTGGATTAAATTATCGAGCTTAACACCTTTGTGAATTATGGTTGAACCCATTGTTCCACAGTCAATTGTAGTGTTGGCTCCAACTTCAACATCGTCTTCCAGAATAACATTGCCAATTTGGTGTATCTTTTTATAACTGCCATCTTTTTGTGGTGCAAAACCAAATCCGTCAGAGCCTATAACAGCACCTGCGTGAATTATACAGTTGTTTCCAATAACGCAGTCGTCGTATATTTTTGCCCCGGCATAAATAATACAATCGTTGCCAATAGTGACATTTTCACCGATATGAGCTTGCGGAAATATTTTTACATGGTTTCCAACTTTGGCATTTTTACCAATATATGCGAATGCTCCAACATAGATGTGGTTTCCAACTGTTGCACTTTCCGCAATATAACTTGGCTGTTCAATGCCCAGTTTCGAATTTGATTTGGTTTGCACGTACAAATCGAGAAGTGATGCGAATGCCTGATAGGCATCGTCAACTTTAATTAAAGTGGTTGAAATTTCTTCTTTTGGAGTAAAACTTTTATTTACCAAAACCGCCGAGGCTTTGGTCTTATAAATGTAGCTCTCGTATTTTTGATTGGCAAGAAAAGCCAGTGTCCCCGGTTCCCCCTCTTCAATTTTCGAAACATTTGATACTATTACATCGCCATCTCCAACGATTTCCCCGTTTAAAAAAGCGGCAATGTCCGTAACTTTAAAATCCATTATCTGTTTTTTTTGGCGATGCAAATATAGCTTTTAACTAATAAAAGTCCAATTCCTTAGGATAACACACAAAATACTTGGTGATTGTTCTTCCAAGAGCCGTTAGATTTATATCCGATGCATCGTTAATTTCTTTTATACTTCCGTCTTTGTTTAGCACAAAAATATTTTCGTCGTGTTTATTGTAGGCACTGTTGGTGATAATTCCGGTCATTAAAAAATATTTTGCCATCTCTGCATTTGGAATAATTTTCTCGGTAATTCGTTCAATATACTTTGCTTTTGCTTTCTCTGAAAGTGGTTTTTCGTTCAATTGTGTTCGTAGTAATTTCCGGTTTATGATGCAGGAAGCTAACTTTGAGAGTGCCGGATCGGAATGGTTTTGCCATTCTTTTATTGAAATAAGTATGTCATTATCGTCGAGCAAGGTATACCAGTTTAGTATTTTCTTCCCGTTTACAACGACGTTGTTTTGAAAATCCTCGGTACGAATATTGCCCTCGAGAAAAGTTTTTAAGGTTGGTGTTGAGTATAGTTTTTTGCCCTGGTCAATTAATTCTTTTGCACGCTTTAATACATTAATTAATAGGAATTCGGCAGCAACAACGGTTTTGTGCAGGTATACCTGCCAGTACATTAGTCTTCGTGAAATCAGGAACTTTTCGATGGAATAAATGCCTTTTATGTCAACAACCAGCCGGTCGTTGTGAATATTTAGCATTTTGATAATACGGTCAATCCCAACGGTTCCTTCCGCAACACCAGTGAAAAAACTATCGCGTCTCAGGTAATCCAGTCGGTCCATGTCGAGCTGGCTGGCAACCAGCTGATGCAAAAACTGCTTCTTATATTTATTGGTGAAAATTTCAATGGCAAGATCCAGTTTCCCATTGAATTCCCGATTGAGTTCCTGCATCAGGAGTAAGGAAATTTCTTCGTGCGAAATGCTTACCAGTGAATTTTCGAGCACGTGTGAAAATGGTGCATGCCCAATGTCGTGCAGTAAAATGGCAATGGTAACTGCTTCGGCTTCTTCGTGGGTAATCTCGTGTCCTTTGAAGCGTAACACCGAAATTGCCTGGCGCATTAAATGACTTGCGCCAAGGGCATGTTCGAAGCGGGTATGGTTGGCTCCCGGAAAAACCAGGTACGACAAGCCCAATTGTTTTATTTGTCGCAGGCGCTGAAAAAAGGGATGTTCCAAAAGATCGAAAATAATTTCCGATTGAAGGTTGATAAAACCAAAGACAGGATCGTTAATTATCTTCTTCTTATTTAAGTGAAGTTGTTTCACAAATAAATTTTGTTCGTAAGTGATAAAAATACAAAACTTTAGCGAATACAAAAGAGCACCATTTCCTTGGAAATAAAAATGCATATATGGCAAAAAATGAATTTCTTATGCACACTTGACCGTTAATGTTTTTTAAGCTTTAAAATCAGAGCGTTAACGAATGCTGAATATTTGTACATATTGGATTTTATTACTACTTTTGCGGAGAATTTTCTAAAAAACGAATTTTTAGGGGACCTCTGGTTCCCTATTTTGTTACATATAGTATATATGATAGCTAAAGAAGAGGTGATTAGATTGGTTGAAGAGAGGCTTGACGATGAGATGTTTATTGTTGAGGTCTCCATTAGTACAGGTAACGATATAATGGTTTATGTCGATAGCCTGTGTGGTATGACCATCGAACAATGTATTAGCATCAGTAGAAATGTGGAGCATAATTTAGATCGTGAAGAAGAAGATTTTTCTTTGCAGGTTTCGTCGCCGGGATTAACAAAAAGTTTTAAGGTTAAAAAGCAGTACGAAAAATATACCGGTAAAGAAATTGAGGTGCTTACAGAAGATGACCAAAAACTTGAAGGCATACTGAAGCGTTCGGACGATGAGGGAATCGTTCTGGAAACTTCGAAACGGGAAAAAGTTGAAGGACATAAAAAGAAGCAACTGGTTGTAAAAGAATATAATTTGAAATACGACGAAATAAAAAGTGCGAAAGCGGTTATTTCATTTAAATAAAGTTATTAGCGATGGAAAATATTAACCTGATAGATACTTTTGCTGAGTTTAAAGAGCTGAAGAACATTGACCGGGTAACAATGATGAGCGTACTGGAAGAGGCTTTCCGAAGTGTGCTTGTGCGTCAGTACGAAACCGACGAAAATTTTGATATCATTATCAATATTGATAAAGGTGACTTTGAAATTTGGAGAAACCGTACTGTTGTTGCCGACGATGAATTAGAAGATCCTAACCTGGAAATTACATTAACCGAGGCGCTTAAAATTGATGAGGATTATGAAGTTGGTGAAGAAGTTACCGATGAGGTAAAATTGGTTGATTTTGGGAGACGCGCCATTTTGAACTTGCGTCAAAACCTGGCCAGTAAAATCCTTGAGTTGGAAAAAGACCATATTTACGGAAAGTATAAAAATAAAATTGGTGACATTGTAACCGGCGAGGTTTACCAGGTATGGAAAAAGGAAATCCTTATACTGGACGACGAAGGAAACGAGTTGATTCTCCCAAAGACGGAACAGATTCCATCCGATTATTTTAGAAAAGGAGACAACGTTCGTGCTATTGTTTATAAAGTGGAATTGCGAAACAATAATCCTCTTATTATTTTATCACGTACCGCACCCGCATTTCTTGAGCGTTTGTTTGAACTTGAGATTCCGGAAATTTTTGACGGTTTAATTACCATTAAAAAGATTGTTCGTGTTCCGGGCGAAAGAGCAAAAGTCGCGGTTGAGTCGTACGACGAAAGAATTGATCCTGTTGGAGCTTGTGTTGGGATGAAGGGATCTCGTATCCATGGAATTGTTCGTGAGTTGAGAAATGAAAATATTGATGTAATTAATTACTCTGCAAATCTTCAGTTGTTTATTAAAAGGGCATTAAATCCGGCAAAAATAAACTCGATCAAAATTTTAGAAGAAAATAAAAGAGCAGAAGTTTATTTGAAACCTGAAGAGGTGTCATTGGCTATTGGTAAAGGAGGTTTAAATATTCGTCTGGCAAGCCAGTTAACCGGTTACGAAATTGACGTATACCGGGAAATGGAAGCGGATGATGAAGATGTGAACCTGGATGAATTTGCTGATGAAATTGAAAGCTGGGTAATTGATGCGCTTAAAGCAATCGGATGCGATACGGCTAAAAACGTGTTGAATATTCCGAAAAAAGAACTTGTAAAACGTACCGATTTGGAAGAAGAAACCATTGACGACGTAATTAAAGTATTAAGTTCGGAATTTGATTAGGAAGCTGATAATTACTACAAGTGGTTAATTCAGGCAATTAAAAGAAAGTAAAGAAAAAGAATTTATATGGTAGCAGGCAAAACATTAAGGCTTAGTAAACTTGCAAGAGAGTTCAATGTAGGTATTCATACCATTGTTGAGTTTTTGCACAAAAAGGGTTTCGATATCGATTCAAATCCCAATACTAAGGTAACCGCGGAAGCCGTGCAACTTCTTGAGAAAGAGTATAAAATTGATATCTCTATCAAGAAGGAATCGGAAAAAATGAGTTTGAAAAGTCAGCGCCCGAAGAAAGAGGTGATTTCTATTGAGCCGGAAGAGCCCGAAAAAGCAGAAGAGAACGCTGAAGTACAGCCTGTTGCTGAGGTGAAGGAAGAAAAGCCTGTTGTTGAGGAGGTGCCTGCTAAGCCCAAGGAGAAGGTTAAGGTTTTAGGGAAAATTGATTTGGATAAAATTAATAAACCTAAGAAGAAAGCAGAAAAACCTGTGGAGGAAAAGGCGAAGCCTGTTGCTGAGGAGAAAACTCCGGAACCTGTTAAAGAGCCTGTTGTTGAGGAACCTGTTGTTGAGGAACCTGTTGTTGAGGAAAAACCGGTTGAAGAGAAAGTTGAAAAACCAGTGATTGAGGAAAAAGTGGAAGCTCCACAAGCAGAGGCTGAACCGAAAGCGATACTGGAAACTGAGGTTCCAAGAGTTGATGAAATAAAAGTTGTTGGTAAAATCGACCTGAAAAATATTAATCAGAAAACCCGTCCGGCCAAGAAATCGAAAGAGGAAAAGGAAAAGGAACGCAAAGAAAGACTTAAAAATAAAAATAAACCCAAAAAAGCCGCCGAAGAAACTCAAGCGAAAGAGAAGGGTGACGATGTAATAAAGGCTCGTGCCGGGAAACTGAGCGGACCGACCGTTCTGGGTAAAATTGATTTGCCAGCAAAAACTGAAGGTGCTGAGCAGGGGGCGTCGCGTAAAAAACGCAGAAAGCGTATTTCGAAAGAAACAGGTAAAGTTAGTGTTGACAAACAGCAACAGAAGCCAGGCGACCGACCAAAAGGGAAATTCCAGGTGAATAAACAACAGCCCGGAGGGAAAAAACGTCGACCCCTTAAGAAAGAGGTTAACGAAGAAGATGTACAAAAGCAAATTAAGGATACACTTGCACGATTAACCACCAAAGGTAAATCGAAAGGTTCAAAACACCGTCGTGATAAACGTGCTGCGGCCAGCGAAAGAATGCAAGCCGATATGGAACAGCAAATTAAGGAACAGGGAATTCTGAAAGTAACAGAGTTTGTTTCGGTTGCCGAGTTTGCTACTATGATGGATGTTAGTGTGACACAGGTTATCTCATCGTGTATGAGCCTTGGCTTGTTTGTGTCAATCAACCAGCGTTTAGATGCTGAAACACTCTCGGTTGTAGCTGAGGAATTTGGCTTTAAAGTTGAATTCGTAAGTGTCGAAATTCAGGAAGCAATTGAAGAGGAAGAAGATAAGGAGGAGGATTTGAAACCTCGTCCGCCAATTGTTACGGTAATGGGTCACGTTGATCATGGTAAAACTTCGTTGCTTGACCATATTCGTAGTACAAACGTTATTGCCGGTGAGGCTGGTGGTATTACCCAGCACATTGGTGCGTACCACGTGAGTCTGGAAGATGGAAGAGATATTACTTTCCTTGATACTCCCGGTCATGAAGCCTTTACGGCAATGCGTGCCCGTGGTGCCCAGGTTACCGATATTGCAATTATTATTGTGGCTGCCGACGATGACGTAATGCCACAAACCGTTGAGGCAGTTAATCACGCAGCAGCAGCTGGTGTGCCCATTATTTTTGCCATAAACAAAATCGATAAGCCGGGAGCCAATCCTGAAAAAATTAAAGAACAACTGGCTAATATGAATTACCTGGTTGAGGAGTGGGGAGGAAAATATCAAAGTCACGATATTTCAGCAAAAAACGGAATTGGCATTGATGAGTTACTTGAAAAAGTATTGCTCGAAGCCGAGATGTTGGAGCTGAGAGCGAATGCCAATAAAAATGCCCAAGGTACAATTATCGAATCGGAGCTGGATAAGGGGCGTGGTTATGTCTCAACCCTGCTGGTTCAGTCGGGTACCTTGAGAGTGGGTGATATTGTTATTGCCGGTCAGTATTTTGGCCACATAAAGGCAATGTTCAACGAGCGTAACCAACGAATTGAAGAGGTAGGCCCTGCTGAGCCTGCAATTATTCTCGGATTAAATGGTGCGCCACAGGCCGGTGACAAATTTAATGTGATGGATAACGAACGCGAAGCCCGTAATATCTCAAATAAACGCGAGCAACTGGCACGTGAACAGGGACTTCGTACCCAGAAACATATTACACTTGACGAAATTGGAAGACGTATTGCTATTGGTAACTTCCAGGAACTTAACCTGATTGTAAAAGGTGATGTGGATGGTTCCATCGAAGCTCTCTCCGATTCGTTGATTAAACTTTCAACCGAAGAGATTCAGGTGAACATTAAACACAAAGCAGTTGGTCAGATTTCTGAATCAGATATTCTTTTGGCAGCTGCCTCTGAAGCAATTGTAATTGGATTCCAGGTTCGGCCGTCGTTAAATGCACGTAAAATTGCAGAAAAAGAACAAATTGATATTCGTTTGTATTCGATAATTTACGATGCCATTAACGAGATTAAGGCTGCCATGGAAGGAATGTTGTCGCCGGATATTAAGGAAGAAATTCTTGGTACGGTCGAAGTGATGGAAGTATTCAAAATTACAAAAGTGGGTACAGTTGCCGGTTGTATTGTTCGCGATGGGAAAATCGAACGTAATTCGAAAATTCGTATCATTCGCGACGGTATTGTAATTTACACTGGTTTGCTTGGTTCGCTGAAACGTTTTAAAGACGATGTGAAAGAAGTGAAAAACGGGTACGAATGTGGTCTTAATATCGAAAAATATAACGACATTAAGGTGGGCGACCACGTTGAGGCCTACCACGAAGTTGAGGTTGCAAAATCACTGTAAGTAATCCATTCAATAATATTTAAAAGGTCGGATTTATCCGGCTTTTTTTTTGCCCTAAAATTATTAACACACAATGTTTCATTACATAAAAGAAAAACCGCTTAGTTAGCGTTTGCTTATTTGTACTTTTGAAACAAAATGTGAAATACTAAATCTGCTTTCGGGAATTGGGCGGATTCAGACAGTAATCATTTAATTTAAAACACATGAAGCGGAACCTCATTATTTTTCTTGTTGTAACCATTGCAGCAGTGGCGGGTTTTATCTATTTTACAAAAGAAGATGTGGTATTTTCAAAGGAAACTTCGCTGTATAAGGCTGTGCCGGTAACTGCACCTGTTTTTGTGGAATTCAGCTCCATAAAGGCCATTCCCGAAAACAATCCTCTTCTTCTGGAATTGGTTAAAAATGAAGATTTTGCCTGGTTGCTGGAGAAATTTAATGATGCTGTTTTAACCATAACGAATACGAAAGAAATTCAGAATCAACTGGGTAAAAAACCGGTTGTTTTGGCCCTCGATTTTATAGGTAAAAATGTGCTTAAACCTGTAATTATTTGTGAGGTTAGCACTTCGGAGGAATTGAACGGACTTGTTAAGTTATTGGAAAAGCTGCTTGGAATTCCAGCGGCTTCATTCAAAAATCGCAAGTACGATGGATATAGGATTGTAGATATTGTTGATGCCCATGGAAAAAATCGAATGCATTATTGCGCTGCTGATGGTTTAATGATGATTAGCACCGACGCTATTTTAGTTGAAAAAAGTATCCGCCAGCTTACCTCACACAATATCACCAATGTTTCGAATTTCAAGAAAGTTAATAAAACGGTTACTGCCCGGTCGGATGTAGCCTGGTATATAAATCACAACAGGTTCCCGGATTTGTGGGCTAATATGTTGAACGGTAAAACAAAGGAGAGCGTAAATGAATTTGGAGAAGTGCTAAGAACAAACTTTAAACGGGAAGTTCAGGAAATCCGTAATTATGCCAGCTGGAGTGAACTGGATATGACTTTCGACGATGATAAAATATCGTTGAATGGGATTAGTGCCGTTGATGATTCATTAAATCACTTTTTATCGGTATTCAACGGACAGGCAGCTGAGTATTGGCAGGCCGATAAATGGCTGCCCAAAAATACCTCGTTTTTTATCGGATTTACTTTTTCCGAAAGGAAGCTGTTTTTTAAGAATCTTGAAAAATACTTTGAACTCTCATCTTCTTATTTCGAGCGCGAAGGGCACATCAAAAAAATTGAAGAAAGGTTTAGAGTAGACACTAGAAATACATTACGAAGCCTGGTTAAAAACCAGGTGGTGGCTGCCATTACGTCGGTACCTGCACAAACCGAAAACATGTCGACTTTATTCATTGTCAATAACGATACAAGAAATAATTCCAAAGCGCTGTTTGAAAACCTGATAAAGAATCATGCGAAGAGTATAAAAGTGGAGTTTAGTACGCTGCATTCAAGTTTTAAAGCCGACGATGGAATTAATTATCTGATTTATAAATTCCCATATCCATCGTTACCCGGGATTTGGTTGGGTAAATTGTTCCGTTTCTCTAAAGCAAATTATGCCACATTTTACGACAACAAACTTGTTTTTGGCAGTTCGCAAGAAACTTTGCAAAAGTACCTGAACGATATGATTCGTGAATCGACTTTATATGTGAGCCCGGGTTATTCGGATTACAGAAAGGCAATAGAAAACCGTGCAAATATTAATGCATATTTGAATGTGAACCGAAGCTTTGCCTTGAATAATACACTTTTAAATAATGATATCAGTAAAGCTTTTGAAACAAATGAGGATGTTTTTAGAAAGTTCGATGCAGTTGGGTGGCAGGTAGTTTGCGAGAAAAATATCTTTTTTAACTCGATAAATCTTACCTGCAGCGCCAGACCGAAAGTTGAAGAACGTGCATCGTGGCATAGTAATATTGATGCCAGACTTGCCATGAAACCGCAAATCGTAGTAAATCATCAAAATAAGGCCACAAAAGAAATTATTGTGCAAGATGTTAATAAGCGACTGCACTTAATTGCTGCCGATGGACAGATTGTGTGGAGCGCTAAAATACAAGGTGAAATTCTGGGCAAAATTCACCAGATTGATTATTACCGGAACGGAAGGTTGCAGTACCTGTTTAATACAAAAGAAAAGCTTTATTTGATCGATAGAAATGGAAGTAAAGTGGCCAACTTTCCGGTTATATTAAAATCGCCGGCAAGCAATGGGGTAAATGTTTTCGATTACGACAACAACCGTAAATACCGTTACTTTGTGGCTTGCGAAAACCGTAAAGTTTATGCTTACGATCATGAAGGGAAGATTATTTCAGGGTGGAAGTTTGGCGAAACTGCGAGTTTAGTTGCTAACCCGGTACAACATTTTCGAGTAAATAATAAAGATTACATTGTTTTTAAAGATAGGACGAAAGTTTATATTCAGAACCGCCAGGGACAAACACGAGTGGATTGTGAAGCCAAGTTTGAAAATTCAAAAAATCCCCTGGTATTAAACCTGAATGGGATACCGAAGATTGTTGGCACCGATATAACGGGGAAAGTATACTATTTATATTTCGACGGAAAATTTACAGAAAAGGAAGTCGATAAGTTTAGCGAAAATCACTTTTTTACCCTTAGCGACATAAACGGAAATGGCGTTCCTGATTTTGTGTTTGTAGATGGTAAGCGCTTGAGTGTTTTGGACGAAAATGGCAATAAACTTTTTTCCGAGAAATTTGATAATACACTCACTTATGGTGCAAACCTGTATCCTTTTTCAGCAAAACAGAAAAAGATTGGCATAACGGATGTCGAAGATGACCGGATTTATCTATACGATGCGGCGGGTAAATTACAGCCGGGATTTCCGTTGAAGGGAAATAGTGAATTCAGTATTGGAGAACTAAGCAATGGCCAGCTGAGCCTGGTGGTTGGAAGCGAAGAGGGGAATCTGCTTAACTATGTTATTGATTAGTAGATTAAGGTGAGTTCCGCATAAGATATCAACCATTTTTTTAGTCTTCAGTTAATGAAAAGATTCAAGCGCTTGTACAGTTAAAGGAACTCCTTCTTAGTCGGCGCGGAGTAGACTGGAGAAGAAAAGGTGGATTATACTGAAGAATGGTTTTATCTTATATCCAGGCAGTTAAGATAGTGTCGATACAATTTTGCAAGAGTGTGGAATCCGAACTTGTAATTTTTTCAATTTAAGAAGGGGATACCTGAAAAAAAAGCCACAAGAATCATTGTTCTTATGGCTTCATTATTGAGCTCGGATTTATATCTTATATAATCAACATTGCATCGCCATAAGTGCCAAACCGGTATTCTTTTTTAATGGCCTCCTGGTATGCCTCCATTACAAAATCGTAACCGCCAAATGCAGCAACCATCATTAATAGTGTTGAATATGGCAGGTGTAAGTTGGTAATCATCGAATTTGCAACACTAAATTCGTAGGGAGGGAAAATGAATTTGTTTGTCCAGCCTTCGAATGGTTTTAGAAAGCCTTGAGTAGAAACTGAGCTCTCCAGGGTACGCATTACAGTGGTTCCAACTGCACAAATATTTCGTTTGTGTTGTTTGGCATTGTTCACCATTTCACAAGCTTCATCTTTAATCCAAATTTGCTCCGAATCCATTTTGTGCTTCGTAAGGTCTTCCACATCAACACTTCGGAAATTACCAAGGCCAACGTGCAAAGTAATGTATGAGAAATCAACTCCTTTTATTTCCAGCCGTTTCATTAATTCGCGACTAAAGTGCAATCCAGCAGTTGGTGCAGCTACAGCTCCTTCGTTTTTTGCAAAAATGGTTTGGTAACGGTCTTTGTCTTCAGGTTGAACAGGACGATTAATGAATTTTGGAAGAGGTGTTTCGCCTAAACCATAAAGTGTTTTCTTAAATTCGTCATAAGGCCCGTCGAACAAGAAGCGTAAAGTACGGCCACGCGAAGTTGTATTATCAATTACTTCTGCCACCAGTAAATCATCCTCACCAAAATACAATTTGTTTCCAATACGTATTTTCCTTGCCGGATCAACTAAAACATCCCACAAACGTTGTTCGCGGTTCAATTCACGCAACAAGAAAACTTCGATTTCGGCACCTGTTTTTTCCTTATTCCCATAAAGACGAGCCGGAAAAACTTTGGTGTCGTTAAATACCATTACATTTTTATCATCAAAATAATCAAGCAGATCTTTAAACAATTTGTGTTCAATTGTTTTTGTTGCCCTGTTCAAAACCATTAATTTCGACTCATCTCGGTGGTCGGATGGGTGTAAAGCAATTCTTTCCGGGTCAAGTTCGTACTTGAATCTTGATAACTTCATATGCTATAAATTTTTAAGTATTTCTATTCTAAGTAATTGACAAAAGTAATACAGATTATCGACATTTTTACTCAGAACCACGTTTTACGCAAGAATATTTAAATTGTTTCATCCAAATTTAAATTTTCCAGGAAAAAGTTCACTTTAAATGCGTCTTTTAATTCGTACTTGCCAATTCTTGTTCTTTCTAAAGCAGTTAAATAAGCTCCACATTTTAAAGCTTCACCAATGTCGCGCGCCAGTGCCCTTATGTATGTTCCTTTGCCGCAGGTAATTCTCAATTTTACCTCGGGCAAATTAAATGATTCAATATCAATCTTTCTTATAACAATTCTTTTGGCACTAAGTTTTACATCTTCACCACTTCTTGCATAGTCGAATGCGCGCCTGCCATTTACTTTTACGGCCGAAAAAACCGGGGGTACCTGGTCGATCTCTCCAATAAATCCGGAAACGACTTTCTCAAGCACATCCCGGGTAATGTGTGAAAAGTCGCTTGTACGATCTTCTTCCGTTTCCAAATCGAACGAAGGAGTTGTTGCGCCAACTTTTAAAGTTGCGAGGTATTCTTTCTCCCCGAGTTGCAGTTCTTCAATCTTTTTAGTCGATTTCCCGGTGCAAAGAATAACCAGGCCGCTTGCAAGCGGGTCCAGTGTTCCGGCGTGACCCACTTTCAGCTTTTTAATTCCCATTTTCCGACAAAGAATATAGCGCACTCTATTAACTACATCGAACGAAGTCCACTCCAGCTCTTTGTCGAAAAGTAAAATCTCTCCACCAAGGAAGTCGTATTTGTTTTTGAATTCGGGCATTCGTAAATTGCTATATTTCAGCTTGTTGTGCTGAATTTCAAAAATCAGGCTGCAAAGATAGCAATTAGCCCAATAAGAGCGCAATAAATAGCAAAATAAATTAATTTCCCGCGTTTTACAATCTTAATCATCCACGAACAGGCAAGCAAACCCGAAATAAATGCACCAAAGAATCCGATGATAAGGGGAACAATATCGATTTGTGTTGAATTTATTTCGCCATTGGCAATGTCAATGGCAAGTGCTCCCAAAATTGGGATTAATACCATTAGAAACGAAAAGCGTGCCACATCTTCTTTTTCCCCTTTCAGCAAAAGGCCAGTGGCTATGGTTGCACCACTACGAGAAATGCCTGGTAAGACAGCCATCGTTTGTGCAATACCCATTGCAAATGCTTTTGTGAAAGTGATTTTTTTATTGCTCTGTTTTACGAAGGTTGTTAGCGTTAGAAGGCAGGCTGTAAAAAGTAACATGCAGCCAACAAAAAACAAATTGCCGGTAAAAAACGATTCAACTTCCTTTTTAAAAAATAGACCAATTATCAGGATTGGAATTGAGGAAAACAGAAGTTTGGCAATATAATTTGTTGATTCGTTTTTTTTGAAACTAAAAAGATCGCGGCACAATTCGGAAATGTCTTTTCGGAAAACAACAATGGTGCTTAGTACAGTTGCAACATGAACACTGAGTACAAACAGCAGGTTATTGCCTTGTTTTATATTTAGTAAAGCATGGCCAATTTCAATATGTCCGCTGGAGCTCACCGGAAGAAATTCAGTAAGACCCTGAATAATTCCCAGAAGAAGTGCCTGGAGTTCGTTCATGAAAAGAGTGGATTATTTGTCGTCTTTTGGTTTTTTCATAATGGCATAAATCTCAAATGAGAATCCAATAAGAAGCACAAGCGGGGCAATTGTTAAACGGCGAAAACTGAAGATATCTTCGCTGAAAACATTCGGATCGTCGCTACCCCCTCCTGATAATAAAATAAAACCAAGTACAATAATTGCAAAGCCAATTGCCATTAATTTGTAGTTTTCTTTACCAAGGGCAAACCCTGCGTTTTCTTTAACTGTTTTTGTTTCTTTTACTTTTTTAGCCATGGTTACGAAAATAAGTGCGGTAAAGATAATTAATAAAACAATTCATCAAATTTAAGGCGAAGGAATTTGTTAATGGCAAACCAGGTCGACAGGAACGAAATTAAAAATCCCAGTATAAATACGATGGATACAAGCAATAATGTGGATGTTAAATCGCCCTCGCTTATCAGGCCCTGTAGCTCCTTTTTATAAGTATAAATGCCTGCCACTAAAACGGTATTGGCAATTAAAGCTCCGCAAAATCCCAAAAATAAGTTCCGGAGCAGGAAGGGTTTGCGAATAAAATTTTTACTTGCTCCAACCATTTGCATGGTGTTAATGGCAAAACGCTGCGCATATATCAGGACCCGGATTGTATTGTTTATTAATCCAAAGAAAATGAACGCGAGCAATGCGCTAATTGTTAAAAGAAGGATGCTTATTTTGCGCACATTCTGATTAATCACGGTAATCAAATCTTTTTGGTAGTACACTTCCGAAACTTGCGGATAATCTAAAAAAGTTTGTTCCAGTACCTCCAGACTATCGGCTGCAGTATAGGGTGCATATAGTTTCACATCGAGAGAGGCAAACAGTGGATTGAAACCTAAGAATCCGGAAAAATCTTCACCAAGGTCGGCGGAAAATTCTTTAGCTGCTGTTTCTTTGTCGATGAATCGGGTTGATTTTACAGGGTCGCTGGCATTCAGTATTTTTTGAAGGCGTATTATTTCAACATCTTTCAAATTGTCTTTTAATACCAGGGTGAATCCGATTCTTTCGCGAACATGTTCCGATAGCTGACGAGCATGAATTAATACCATGCATAGCATTCCCAATAAAGTTAAAACCAGCGATATGCTGATTAAAGAGGTTATCCAGGCGTTTAGAAAACGCGTACGTCGCTTTTTAGGAATTGAATGTTTCATTACAAGTCAATATCGGACTTTGGTTAATTCTTACAAATGTATTTATTTTTAAGCTGCAGCCCTATTCCATTTTTATTCTTATGGACAAAACCCTGGTAAGCGAAGCTTTGCAGCTTAAGTATATCAGGTTTTATTAAAATCAACAGGAATTGTTATAAGCGGCACATATGTAAGTGTTTACAAGGGGTATGGCATCCGAAGGGCCGGGGCAAGTTAAAATGCATTTAACTAATTGAAAATTTGACTGTTATTTCTTTGGAAATACGAAAAAAGAAAATACTTTTGCAGTCCCGATTATTATCCTTAGTAATAAGGAGTGTAAATAGTTGATTTTCTTTGAGTAAGGTGTTTTGTCGAAAAAATTCCGTTGAGACAAAAAACTACAAAAGGTAAAATCTAAATTGTAATACAATTAAAAATTAATAAAGTGGACACACTTAGTTATAAAACAATTTCGGCCAACAAAACCACCGTTAATAAAGAATGGTTGATCGTTGATGCTGAAAACATGGTATTGGGACGTTTGGCAAGCAAAGTTGCCAAAATGTTGAGAGGTAAATACAAGCCAAATTTCACACCTCACGTTGATTGTGGTGATAACGTAATTGTTATTAACGCTGAAAAGGTAGTTATGTCAGGTAAAAAAATGACCGACAAAATTTACTTACGTCACACAGGTTATCCGGGTGGACAGCGTAAAATGACTCCACAAGATATTTTAGCAAAATATCCTGAGCGTTTGGTCGAAAAAGCTGTAAAAGGTATGCTTCCTAAGAATAAATTAGGACGTGACTTGTACAGAAATTTGCATGTAGTAGTAGGGGCTGAGCACAAATATGAGGCTCAAAAACCTAAAGTTGTTGATTTAAATACGATTAAATAATGGAAGTAGTAAACACAATCGGACGTAGAAAATCAGCTGTTGCTCGTATTTACGTAAGCGAAGGAAAAGGTAACATTACCGTAAATAAAAGGGATGTAAAAGAATATTTTCCCGCAGAAACATTGCAATACATTGTATTGCAGCCATTGAACCTGCTTGAGGTTGCTGAAAAATATGATATCAAAGTTAATCTTGATGGTGGTGGACCAAAAGGACAAGCAGAAGCTTTGCGTTTGGCAATTACCCGTGCATTAATGGAAATCGATCCTGAAACAAGACCTCAGTTGAAAGCTGCCGGATTCGTCACAAGGGATCCTCGCGAGGTGGAACGTAAAAAGCCAGGACAACCAAAAGCAAGAAAGCGTTTCCAGTTCTCAAAACGTTAATAGTATTTATCATTTATATGGATCTAAAACGGTTGAGATTTTCGAATTTCCGGGACTACTCAACGGTTGCTTTTAGAGCATAGAAAAAAAGTAAACAGATGCCAAGAACAAATTTTCAAGAATTATTGGATGCAGGTGTACATTTTGGTCACCTGAAAAGAAAGTGGAATCCGAACATGGAGCCTTATATCTTCATGGAAAAAAATGGAATCCATATTATTGATCTACAAAAAACAGTTGTTAAAATTGATGAATGTGCCTTAGCAATTAAACAAATTGCAAAATCGGGTCGCAAAATTTTATTTGTAGCAACTAAAAAGCAAGCCAAAGAATTGGTTGCCGATTTAGTAAAAGGCGTAGGAATGCCTTATGTTACTGAACGCTGGCCAGGAGGTATGCTTACAAACTTCCCAACTATCCGTAAAGCGGTTAAAAAAATGATCTCCATCGACAAAATGATGAAGGACACAAGTTGGGATAACCTTTCGAAACGTGAAAAACTACAAATAACACGACAACGTGCCAAGTTGGAGAAAATCTTAGGTTCTATCTCAGATCTTACCCGCTTGCCGGCTGCATTGTTCGTGGTTGACGTATTGAAAGAAAAAATTGCTGTTCGCGAAGCTCAAAAGCTCGGAATTCCGGTATTCGCAATTGTTGACACCAACTCTAATCCAGAGGATGTTGACTTTGTAATTCCTGCTAACGACGATGCTTCACAGTCGATTCGTTTAATTGTTGGTGCTATGTGCGATGCAATTGGCGAAGGATTGAACGAGCGCAAAATGGAGAAGGATAAAGAAGATGCTGATGCACAGGCAAGCAAAAAGGCTGAGAAATCAGTTAAAAAAGATGCCACAGCAGAGAAAACTTCTGAAGAGTAAAAAGAGCTTAAGTATTATAAAATAAGAAGAGATTTAATTATGTCTTTTACAACCGCTGACGTAGTAAAACTACGTAAAGTATCAGGCGCAGGGATGATGGATTGCAAAAATGCCCTGAAAGACGCCGAAGGTGACTTCGACAGAGCACTGGAAATTATCCGCGAAAAAGGTAAACTAATTGCAAACAAACGAGCTGACAGAGATGCAGCTGAAGGTGTGGCTTTGGCCAAAGTAACTGGTGATGCAAAATTTGGTGCCATTGTAGTACTGAATTGTGAAACTGACTTTGTTGCTAAAAACGAAAGTTATGTAGCTTTTGCCGAGAAAATCCTTAACGCAGCCTTGGAAAACAAAGTTGAAAGTTTAGAAGCCCTTAAAGCTCTTGAGCTTGACGGAACCTCAGTTGAAACATTGGTGACCGAGCAAACGGGTGTGACTGGTGAGAAGCTTGACCTTTCTTACTTCAAATCTTTAGCTGACGAAGCCGTAGTACCTTATATCCACCCGGGAAATAAACTGGCTACTTTGGTCTCTTTCAATAAGACTACTGAAGAGCAGGTGGGCAAAGATATTGCCATGCAAATTGCTGCCATGTCTCCGGTTGCCATCGATGAAGCCTCTATTCCACAAGCTGAGATCGATAAAGAATTGGAATTCGCTAAAGAAAAATATCGTAAAGAGGGTAAGCCTGAAGCAATGCTTGAAAAAATTGCGATGGGTTCACTTAACAAATGGTACAAAGATGTTACCTTGTTAAACCAGGCTTATGTGAAAGATAACAAGATGTCAATCAAAGATTTCCTGAAATCAAGCGATGCTGATTTAACCGTAACAGCTTTTGATCGTTATTCCTTGAATGCGTAAAAAAGTTGACAATGATATAAACGAGCCATCTTTCAATTGAAGGATGGCTCTTTTTTTTTGACCTGATCGGATGTTAATTGCTCTTAGTATTAAACCAAGGATTAATTCTTTTGAATTGCGTACAGCTTGTTCATTGTTGAAATGTATAAGGTGCCATTTGCCACCACCGGGGTTGAATGAACAGGACTGTCGAGTTTTACCGAGCACAGAACTTCTAACTTTTTACCTTCTTTTAGTATCCAGAAATCGCTTCCACGCGAGGCAACATAGACTTTATTGTCGGCAACCAGTGCTGAGCTCCATGAATCTTTAGCCAGTTTATGTTTCCAATACAATTCTCCGGTTTCGGCATCGATGCAATGAAGATTTTTGCCGCAATCTGTAACATAAACCAAATCATTTGAAATTGCGGGTGTTGAGGCTGAATGTTTTTCCAGGTCTGCAGTCCAGATCTCTTTTCCCGTTTTTGCATCGATGCATTTTAGCCAGGCCTCTTGTTTGCCCCACCAGATGTCACCGCCAACTGTTAGGTAAATGCGGTTTTTATAAAATACGGGCATTCCCAGGAAATTGCTTGGACTCTCCTCTCTGTTCTTCAAATAGGCATGAATATTCTCTTTTGGTGCTTCAGGATCGCAATCGTGCATCCAGACTTTTTTAAGGTTCTGAATTTCGCTTGTATTATTGGTTTGCGTAAGTGCCTCAAATGCATAAAGAATTCCATCACCACCAGCAAAAAAGACCAATTTTTGTCCGTCTACTATTCCCATGGATGGAGATGACCATGAAGAATGAAAAATCCGTTGGGCAAAATTCTCATCGTCGCGGGCCAGTAACCTACCCGTTTGTTTATCTAAAACTATTAAGCTTGGCGCTTGCATACAGGCCGATTCCAGGTGGCGATAATCTACACCGTTGCAGGTATTGATATATAAACAATTACCATCCAGAAGAATTGAAGCATGGGGCGAATCGTGCGGGCACATACCCAGTTGTTGGCGTAAATCGTACTTCCAGATAATATCGGCATCTTTTAATGATACCGGGTACGAAAAATGACCCGTAGGTGCTACATACCAGTTTTCGCCCTGAAATACGCCGTTATTCCCATTTGTTTGCCCATTCATATCGAGGCATAAAACCTCTGAGCGGTTGGTGAGTATGTATGCACGGTCTCCTTCAACGGTTGGTGGCGAACAAATTCCAACCATAGGCCAGTCGTTGTGCCTGTCGCCTTCAATGCGCGGAACGGTTAACTGCCAGTTTAATTTGCCATTTTTTTCATCAAAACAAAGCAAAGTACCCCGGTCTCCTTCGTGTCGTTCGTCGTACCGGGCAGCATTGTTGGCGCCAATCAGTACCTTATCTTCTACAACAATGGGTGTTGCATATCCGTGGCTTCCGATATCCGCAATCCACTTCACGTTTTCTCCGGTTTCCACATTGAATTTCGCGGGTAGTCCTTTTTCATCCGAAATCATATTTCGCGAATATTTTTCTCCCCATTGTGCTTCTGTTTGGGCTATAGTAAGTTGGGGGGAATGGCTCAAGATAAAAAAAACAAGCCAAGAAACCCGAGTAGTGATTCGCATAATAGATGAATTGGTTGGTGCAATTTAGAAAAAAAATGAATCTATTGTTTTATTAACCACAGAATGCGATTGCACAAAACGCATAATAAAGTTACACGGTTAAAAGAGATATACATAAATGGAGTTATAAAAGGCGTAAAAAAAGGGTAAAAAAAAGTCTTTCACCCGGGAATTCCGGGTGAAAGACTTTGAGAATATTCCAATTGGAATTGGTTATCGATTGAGGATAATGCGTTTTACTTCGCCCAATTCTCCGTCTTTCATAAATCTACACAGGTATATTCCGGAAGTGGCCGGAGCCCCATTCAAATCATTACCTGTCCAGGTAACTTTGTGTATGCCCGGCTTGTATTCCCCGTAGGCCAGCACCTGTATCTTTTGTCCAAAAATGTTATATACTGTCAGGTTAACCTCACCCCGTTCGGCCAGAGTGAACTGAACGGTTGCTGAAGAACTAAACGGATTTGGATAAATGTTGAGCACATCTTTCGAAACCGGAGAAAGTTCTTCTACAGTAGTTGCAGCCTTTTTCTCTTTAACAACAATGGTGCTAAAGTGTACAATGGATGAATAGATCCTGTTTCGGGCAGTATCTACGGTTGCGACTCCATCGCCGACTTCCTCAAAATAGGAACTGTCGGCAAAAAATACGTCGAGATTTTGTGGATCAATTCCCAGCGAATCAAGCAATTCCTTTTTATAAATCAATTTTAATTCAACAGGAATATTAAACCAGTAAGGTTCAACAATGTCGGTAGAATCAACGGGTTTAACACTGAATTTTACACCTGTAATGATATCCTCGGTATAAACCACCTCTGTGCTGTCATCATTCATTCCGGCATATTCTTCAGGAATGAACATGTATATTTCAATGTCTTCATTGATGCAGCCAAATGGGAAATGTAACATTCCACCATTTAAAATATTTAATGGATATGGCAGACCTCCAATTTTGTAAGAATCGCCTTCTTTAAAGGTTTTTGCTTTTAAGGCTTTCCCATCGGGTAATACGCGGTGTATTGAAATGGTGTTCACATCCAAATCTACCGTCGAATCCAGCACCAATAACTCAACGCTGGCGCAAAAGTTGCTGTATTCCACATTTACCAGTGTCATACCCGTTTCTCCGGTTAGTGTTAAAATACCATCCGTTTCACCAATGGTCGCAATGGTCGTGTCGGAAACGGTCCAGTTAAAGTCGAGATCCTGGTGTTTTTTGCCGTTGGTTTTATAGATCGCGCTATACGAGATTTCAGCTGAACCGTTGTAAACAGCTGTGTCGCCAGGCATAATTGTTAATTGTTTACCTGAATTTCCTTTATTTTGCTTTTCTTTCTTCTGTTTTTTCCACTTACTCTGGTAAACTTCAATTTTAACAGTATCGGCTAAATCTCCCAGTTTTGCAACAACAGTACCGCTTCCCGTTTCATCTCCGGCCTGGAACATACTTTTTGTCGAATCCGGGAATTCTCCGATATCCATCGGATCAACCGACCAAATAAAAGTGGTGTCAATTTTTTCATCCAATGAATTAACGTAAAATGCGTAAATTTCAACCGAGTCGCCAACTTCAACTTTAATTTTGCCCGGAACGATTTTTACTTTTGGGTAGTCATCTTCGTCCCCTTCATCATCATCATCATTTTTTGGTGTGCCCGCCACTACAAGGTTAACAGAGTCTCTCAATTCCTTGTATTTGGCAATTAAATAGCCACTGCCGGGTTGACTGGTGGTTAGAATACCATTCTCGTCAACTTTTCCCAGGTAACCGGGTTCGGTATTCCATTTAATTCCTTCCGTAGTAGTGTCTGTACCGCTTATGTATTCAGCAGTAAGCACGGTGTCTTGATTCGGATCTAATTCAATGTCTCCCACAGTGATTGTAAGAGATTCCTGAGCTGATACAGTCATAGAAAAAAGCAGAGTTGCTGTGAGCAGCAGGGTTTTGCTAAGGGTGTAAATTTTCTTCATAAGCGAAATATTATTTTGAAATAATGGTTCAACTTCAAGTCACACACTTTCCAATATTGTGAGAAAAGTATATCAAGTTACTGAATACGATGCCAAAATCCAACATTACGTTTCACCAGCATATAACTATGCCTTGGTTTTGGCAGGTATAAATAAAATTTGTGTCGCGTCCTTTATAGTATATCCCGAAAAATGGTAAAAGGTAATCTTTTGAGGATCAATTAAATCTTTTTGCAGGAAGATTTCGTATACCATAACAGATAACTAAAATACTTGAAGTTATGTCTTATAAGTTAGTTACAGGTAAGCCTGCAGAGCGGGTTGATTGTTCGGTTAAAATGAAAAGTTATGGTCGTATTTATTTATGCAGTTTCCGTGCTTATTATTATTGCTGCAGTAATGATATTAAGTTATCGGGATTTAAAACATGATTGATAACAAGGTGCCGGTTCCTTTGAATCGGAAATATAATCCTGTGTTAAAGTGTGTAAATTACCACAACAGGAATAATATGTCTTTAAATTTACGCGCCTGTGCTCTCCAATTCAATAAAAAAACTCCACCGGAATGTACATGCTGAGCTAAGGATTCCGGACCTCAAATAAGTCTTATTCAAAAGATTTCATCAGCGAATGACTCCTTGTTATTGTGGAATAATTTTGCACATATCAACAAATAGCCTTTGATAAGTTTCTTTGGATGAGGGATTAAGCCTGATGTTTTAGTTGTAAATTAACGTAACCAATTCGGTATTGATATACAATAACGAATGTAAAAAATTTATTATGGCAGTAATTATTTACGGAATTTTATTGTTGATGATGGTTTCGTTGGTTATGTATTTAAGTTATCGCGACGTAAAGCATCACTAAACACTGTAGCAGTAAGCAAACGCTGAAATATTTTCTGCTTTCATGTTGAGGTTAAGACCTCTTCTCAGGGGAGAATTGCCCCCAGTTGAATACAATTTATCGATTAAAGATGAAGTTCTGGAGGATGCCAAATGCGATTTTTTCAACTCGTTTGCAATTATTTTTTCAGGCCCTTAATCACAACGTTTCCTGTTCCGTGGGGATTGCAGGGATAACTGAAAGCTTGTCGGGCTGTCTTCGGATCATTGATTGTTTTATAAAACTGATCGAGAAACTTAAGCGTTTGATTCCGATAACTTTTTGTTAAAAGCTCATTTTTTTCGTAAATGGCATAAAACTCATCCTTAAGTTGCCTGAATATTTCAAATACCTCATTGAAACCATCCATGTCCCGGATGCAATATCCTCTGTATCGTCTTTCCAGGGTTGAACTCAATTGAAGTTCTTCGGCCGGTTTGGCATAAGGTGCCCGAACAATTCCGGCATGATCAAAATCGTAAGGCACAACCGATGGCAGGCCGGAGGATTCAGCCATAATCAGCTTGATATTTTGCTGGAATTGTACCGACCAATCGGTATTCCCGATCATGTACTGGAAAACGGCCATTTTCAGAAAATCATCCTCACGGGTTGCCTCAGGATTTAATCCTGTTCTCTGAATCGCTTTACACCTGTTCCTGATGGCCATTTGTTGTTCTTCTTCAAGCAGAATTCCGTAATGGGCTTGGGTACTCTTGGATTTTACGGTGTCCTGAAAGACTACCTTTACCAAGCGGGCGTTAAAACTCTTTGGCGTAATAAGATTATACATTTTATACACTAAATATTCGTGGATAACCAGCTGATCCCCCCGGCATGGAGTCACCAGTTTCATTTTGTCCTGGCCATTAAAAAGGCAATCTTGCGGGGTTCTCGACTTGGCAAAATTCAATAATAATGGCGGGTATTTGCAATTGGAAGCCAGCTTGCGAAAGTGACCTCTGGTTCTAACCTTTATGGGAATGTTAAAGGATATTTCACCAGAGTCATACGCGATGCTTGCCGGGTAGTATTCCGGATTTTCTCCACGATCTCTGAACACTGTTTTTAAGTCGGCACGTAAAGTAAATTCCAACACTTTGTCGGAATCAAAAAGAGCAGACTTTTGGCCGGGAGCTCTGCCCATTATTAGGAGAAAGGCCGTACAAAAAAGTACAAATTTTGTGCTTGCCCTTAACAATGTGAGTTCTCCGGCAGGATTTTTCAATTGTCCTGACTTTTTAATTCTCATAACTTCTGTAGAATAGCAATTAACTTTCCTATAAATAAGAGCCTACGTAATTCCGTTTCATTTGTTATGTCTTATAATTATCCCATTTCACGGATAAAAGATCTTAAAATCAATAAAGATTAAGGTCATAACCCGGGCATAATTACATGAATTGGCAGGAACATTGTTTTTGAAACAGCCTGTTTTTTTCGTTCATTTCTTATCTAAATTTGAAATCCATACAAACTCAATCCAGGTTATGTGGCAGGGAGCAGTTTTACATGGATTGTTGGATTAAATCAAACTGGTAATTGAAGAAAGACAACATAGCGTCATATCAGGAGCAGCTTCATTGCACCATAGTGGCATGACAAGACACTGGAGCTTGTTATATGGATAGGCAAATAAGATCTTTTGCCTCCCAAATGCCAGCTTTTATCCACAAAAAATCTTCAGTCACAACTGAAAAGTGCATTTTTATACTAAAACCTGTTTTCCAAACCCTTCTTCCAACCGTCCAGAAGTTCATTAATTTCGGCAATAAATTCCTTTGGTTTTTCCATCCGGTTTATGGTAAGGTGAATTACAATTTTGTCACGGGCAGGCGGATAGCCGGTGGTAATGGTCCACGATAAGGCATTGGGGCAATCGAGCATCGAGAAGCGCAGACCTCCCATTATTTCGTCGCGGTGCAGGGTAAATTCTCCCCAAAAACTGCCAATCATAAAGGTGTTTTCATGGCCATCCAACACAATCATATCGGGATAAATGTCGGAAATGGTGTTGATATTTATCTGTTCTTTAATTTCAGTTTCGGAGCTTTGTTTGTCCACAATTCTAAAAAATTCCATGGCTAAATGTAATAAAAGTTTTCTTCGGGAAAAGAAATCATACCTGAATTCAAACACCATCAGTTTACCCTTTAATCCACGTCTTTCGCGGAAGCCAGATTCTGTATCCCCATCTCCGGGAATGAACAGAAGGACGAGGATGGCAATTTTTATTGTTTAATCTTTATTTGGACTTATTGTTTCTTAATGACCGTAAAATATTGAATATCTGCTGAATAGTTCGTGGTACTGTAAGGGCATTTGTTTGGCTGTTAATTAAAACTATCTTTGCGCAAAGTTCATTAAGGTTGAAATTAGATGACTGGATTGCGTCTCGATATAGCGTTCTTTTTCTTTTCTTTATTGCTTACTTCCGAAAGCGGTCCGGGCATGTATAGGGAGGATATGGAAAGTAATAAGGGACGGTATAATTCTGAAATAAATAATCTGAGTGCTCGTTCGATATCAGATCAGTTACCCAATGATTCCGTTTACCATGCAGGAGCATTACTGGTTATGGATTTAAACATGAAAGCCAGAAGTCTGAAGTCAAATTTCTGCCTGTCGTGTCACGATGGTATTGTTGCAAGTACGGGGCATACCAGCTCAAATGTAGGAAATTTGAATACAATTGATGCGTCGGGCATTTTTAATTTTGATCACCCTGTGGCATTTGAATTCACGCGTGAACTGGCTTTTTCCAAAAGCTATCTGAATGATCCTTATACTACTCCATCCGGCTTGGGAGGAACCATTGCCGAAGATCTGCTGGTGGAAGGTAGGATCGAATGTGTAACTTGCCATAACATCTTTTTTAAAACAGAAAATCAGCAACAGTACGAGATATTAAATAAGAGTAACTCAGGTAGTTCATTGTGTTTCACTTGCCACAACAGATAATTATTTACTTTATAGTTGTTAGGTGGATTTATCTAATCTTCTCTTTCTTAAGTGTACGTTCATGATCTAAGCTTTGGGATTAAATTATAAGATGGGCGACACCTATCGAAAGAAACGAATTTGGTTTAAGATATGTTTGAAATACTTATGCTTTGTAAATCCTTTTCAAATACCCTGTATTTCTTATAAATCTCGTGTTCATGTCTTTCCATTAAGGCGCGCATTCTTACGTTTTCTTCCATAATAAGATGACTATCCATAAGTTTTAAATTTGCCCTGTTTGCTGATTCGTACATGGAAACAGCCATTAAGGCATGAAGGCCTGAACCTTGCAGGTTGGTTTTTACACAACCAAGCAACAGGTTTAACTGTCCCGATTGTATAAAGGCGTTTATAATATGGATAAAACCAAACGGGAATAACCTGCCGTTTGCTTTTCTAAAGCCCTCACTGATATCAGGCATGGCAACGACAAAGGCAACCACATTATCTGTAGTGTCAACGACTATTTTAATGAATTCAGGATCGAGCAGGGGCAGAAATCGCTCCGAAAACTCTTTAGATTCGATATCAAGCAAAGGTGCGAAACCATAAATATCAATATAGGTTTCGTTAATCAGGTCGAAAACAGGTTTAACATAGGGCCTTACGTTTTTTGATTTATTAAATTCCAATATCCTGTATCCTCTCGATAAAGCTCTTTCTGCGATTTTAGCATAATTTTCAGGAACATTTTCCGGTACTTTACTCCTGTATTGAAAAAGATCTAGCTTCTTTTTATAACCTCTTTGCTCGGTGAAATCGACCATATAAGGCAAACTGCAATTGGTTACAATCACGGTCATCGGATCAGAATATCCTTTAATCAGAAATCCTTGCGGATCTTTGTCTGAAAATCCCAAAGGGCCCACCAACCGCTTCATCCCTTTCTCTTTTGCCCATTGTTCTACCGCTTCCATCAGGGCATTAAACACGCCGCTATCGTTATAGCATTCAGCAAAACAGAAGCGGGCATTTTTTTCGTTGTGACCGGTATTGTACGTGTGATTTATGATGCCCATGATTCGTCCTACCGGTATTTGGTTTTTTTCGGCCAAAAGCAAAATGGCATCACAATGTTCAAATGAATGGTTTTTCCTTTTATCGAAAACTTTCCATTCATCCGAAATCAATGGAGGTAGCCACTCTTTATGGTTTTTGTGTATACTGTATGGGAGGAGAATAAATTGCTTTAAATCTTTTTTTGAAACAACCTCTCTAAGTTTTATCATTAGTTTGATTTGTTAAAGTGAGTTTTTTACAACACCCCGTCTCAAATGAAATAAACGATTCGATAAATATAATAAAAAAGGTGCCAGAACGATACCGCCAATAACATCAACAAGATAATGTGCTTTAATATATACTGTCGATAAAATGAGGAGTACCACAAGCGGCCATGTAATTCGTAAAAACCGGGGAGCATATTTTTTTGAAAGCATCAGGATAATGACAGAAACACCCACGTGCGAACTGGGAAATGCACCGGTTGGTTTCTCGGCCATCTGCTGTATAAAATGCATGATATGATGAAAGAAAAAGGCATCGGGCAATTTGTTTTCGGGGGGTGAGAAATAAAACTGGGGGCCTGCT
>JBFEWU010000317.1:0-5453 GCA_041546215.1 Draconibacterium sp.
AACTCTTTATTCCCAAAAAGCTTTTGGTGGGAACGGCATAGCCGTTGGCATATTGTACGTATGTTTTTTTCCTATGGGCCCGGTCGCCAAAGCCACCCGTTTGGTTGATGTAGTACCTGGCATTGTTTCCCTCGCGGTAGGTAACGGAGAAGGGATTCTGCACGATACCCGTTACTTTTACGGTTTGCATAAATTCAGGAATATGAATAATGTCGCCGTTGCGCAGAAACAGGTCGCTTTCCTGGTGTGGCTTGTCCAGTATGCTTCGCAGGTCGATGGCAATTGTTTCGGTTCCGAGTTCAGGTGTGGCACGTCGAAGTATGGCACCATCGGTGAAGGCCTGTGGTGTGATTCCCCGGGCCAGATTTACCAGGTCGGAAATGCGCTGGTTTTTATGGCGGATGGCATATACCCCGGCATATACTACTTCGCCGGTAATGGTGGCCTGGCCCTGTTCGCGGTAACCCGGGGCTTGCTTTATGGAAATATGATCGTAAGGTTGTAGTGCAAAACTGATGTTATCGCTCAATTGCAGACTGCGCGAATGATTAATGGTAAATACATGCACCAGCGTATCGCTTAACCGGGACGCTTCATCATGATTCAGCCGCCGCGATATTTCGATGTAGGTACTGTCGGCTGCCTCGGTAAAGCCACCGGCCATAAAGAGCACATCGCTCACCGTGGTGTTTTCGCTCCAGGGGATTTCCCCGGGCGACAATACCTCGCCACTAATTGAAACCACAGGATTTTCACCCAATTCGAAATGCGACTTAATGGTGACCATATCTTTTTCCTGCAGAGTAATATTTGCCTGCCCCGTAGTCACCTTGTTTACATCAAAAGCAATGGATGTGGTTGTCAGGTCTTCATTGAAACGGGTGATCAGTCCCCGGTTTTGGTATGCATCGGGTTTTAGTCCGTCGGCTTTCAGTATTAAATCCTGAAGCGTCATTCCCGGGCTCACTTCATATTGTCCCGGGCGATAAACAGCTCCCGAAATGCTTACCCAGTTTTCCAGGTCATCGATAATGGCAGCATTGCTGATCAGATCGCCATTAACCAGTGGTGTGGTGGCCAACTGTTCCATGGCCACATCAATGATCTGTTGTCCCTGCTGGGTTTTGCGCCTGAGCTGAATTTTCGACAGGTAGGCATTTTCGGTAAAGCCACCTGCAAAGCGAATGGCTTCGCTAAGCATTTCGCTTTGCAGTAATTCAAAAATTCCGTTTCGTTTAAATTCACCCTGCATTTCCACTCTTTTTTCGGCTGGAGGAATGAATATAATGTCCTTGTCTTTCAGCTGGATATTATCCGAAGGATCGGCATCGACCAGGAATTTGTATACGTCGACCGATTTCAGGGTTTTATTGTCGCGAATGATTTTAATGTTCCGGAAAGAACCAATGCTGTTTGGTCCGCCGGATAAGTACAGCGCATTGAACACGGTGGCCGTAACGGGCAGGGTATAGGTTCCGGGAGTGGTCACTTCTCCCACCAGGTTTACCTGCATGGAACTTAGCTGTCCCATGTTTACCTGGGCGAAGGTTCCGGGACTGTCGCCGGCCATGTCGGAATAAATATGGGTAAGGCGTTGTTTTATTTTTGTTTCGGCATCGGTCAGGGTTAATCCGGCCACAAAGAGCGGTCCCACATCGGGTATCATCAGTTGCCCGTTTTGATTCACCCGAAGCTGGTAGTTGTTTTGTGAGTTTCCCCAGATGTTGATGAGAATCTGATCACCAATGCTTATTTCGTAGTTTTTGGGAGTTTGTAGTTTTAGTGAAGGTTCGAAAGTGAGGTTTTTACTGTTAAAAAGGTAGCTGCCAAAAATCCGGGAGGTGGCTTCCGGGAATGTGCTCCGTTTTGATTGCTCACGGCTTTGCTGGGCCACGGCCTGCTGAGCTTCTTCAAAAGGATCGGTGATCAGGTCGGGCAGGGTGTCATTTTGTTGAATCCGGTTTTCGAAGTCCTGGATTTGCTGTTGGGTGGCTCCTTTTTGCCGTGCCAGGTTTACGGCATCCTGTTTCGAAAGCCCGGCATCCTGCATGGCCTTTTGTGCTTTTTTTATCTCCGACTGCGGCAGCGACTTAATGTTGACGCTTTTCAGGTCTTGTGCATGTGCAGCCAGGTTAAAGGATGTGCAAAATAAAAGGAGTAATGTTGTTTGTACCAGGTGTCTCATGATTTTTTTATTTTGTCGTCCTGTGAATATTTGAATATTGAGTCCCCTCTGATAATTCAATTTCTCGCAACGGCTGAGAATTGGATATTCATTGGATTGTTTTGATTCGTTTCAAATGTCCTCATTAAATCACGTATCAAATTAAGTAAGTTTTCAATACTCCTTATCAAGTACCACGAAAATCTAATTTTTGGCCATTTAAAGTCAAGTCCTTTCAGATAATTTGATATTCGGACAAAGTTCACCCATAAACATCTGATATTTACCCACATTTGATGCTTTACAAGCCCCCTGTACCGTGACTTATCATTTGGATAGTGATAGCCCATCTGGAATATAGTGGCCTCAACATTGTTCCTAAAATAAAATTCTTCTTCGGGGGTTTCTTCTATGTTGTCTCTAATCAATCCATTATTTATTTGTTTCTGTAAAAAATATCGATAATTCTTCCCGTCCTTTATGACCCATTTTTCGATGCCATTCCGACCAATTGTCTTTCTTGTCTTTATCAACTCCCCTGTTTCCAATATGCGGACTTCAAGTTCACCATCATCCTTGTACCGGAAACCATACTTGCCTCTTGCCCCCTGTATTGCACTTAAGTAAAGCTTTGCTCTTATCTCTTTGCAAAATGCCTGATTGTCAGGGCGATGATAGGCCCCGTCGGCGTGTATGAATTCCGTTTCCTCTGTAAAAACTTTTTGGGACCTTTTGACAGAGCCCTGGAAAAATGCATTGTCTGCTGTATTGGCAGTATCTACCTTTACATCACTTATCAGGTTCAATTTATTATCCTCCCCGCAACTTTCAGTAAGGTTGATACTATACCCTTTTTTTTGATTGCCATCTTTATTGCGATAAGTACAATCTGTATCATGTGGCGATTGGATTGAACTTGCAGACACCTGTTCTTTTTCCCTTTGTTTTACATCTTCTGGTCCGCATACTTCAAACTGTTCATTAAAAATCTGCTGCAAGGTTGCGTAGTGTTTTTCTGATTCAAATTGAGAGATCTGCAGGATTTTGTATATCAGTTTTCCCAGCTCGCCAAGGCGTGTGCAGACTTCATCCCGGCTATGGGTATAGATAATCTTATTGCCTTTTACACTTAAATAGTCATCCAGCTTGTCCACAATGTTTTTGTCCAAATCTTTTGTGCCTTTTATTTGTTTGTAAAAAAGTGAAAGCGTTTCATGGACAAGTTCATAACGACTCAGCCATGCAATGTTGCTTCCCAAAAGTTTGCTGTCCATGCGGATACGTTTACCGCTGATGTTAAACTCTTCGCATTGGTTCTTTGTTAGGACAGAGAAACATTCCTCAAATAGGTTGATACCTGTCTCCCGGGCATAATCGTTGACATTCTTGCGGAACAGGTAATAGGTGGATTCGGTGGGAAGCGGGGAATCAATATTTGTCAATCCCAATGCGCTGCGTATTAATAAGTTAAAACGACAGTCCTCGAACAACTTTTCATCACTTATTCCCTGGGACTCTTTTAAAATCATCATAGAAACAAGCACCCTGATTGGATAGTTCGGGGCACCTTTGCCCTTCTTATTATAAAGCGGTCTGAATATATCTTCGTCGATACGCATGGTTACGTATTCCCGAAACTGGTTATGCCATTCTTCCTTATCGCCATAAACCTTTAGGGATTTTCCACTTAAAATGGAACTCCCTGATGTAAAAAGGTTTTGCTGTAGTGATTTATTCGATTTTCGAAACATTTTTTTTCTCTTGCTTACATTATAAAGATGGCAAAAATTAAACAAGACTCCAACCTAAGTTGTTGACATATTGATGTTTGTATCTTTTAGTGACTTTTCGGAGGGGACTCAAACATATAACCTTTGGTCCAACCAAAAGTGACGAAGAACCATTTTATTCCGGCCTTGGGTGGTCACTTTGACCATTTTTTCCAATCGACAAACGATTTGAGATAAATAGCGTTTTATTCTAGCACCACCGATTTCAATTCCACCAGATTCAATGGTTTCCCAAAAATCTTTCTTTCCCTATCAATCAAAAACATGGTTGGCGTGGCGTAAACATTATAATCTTTTACCACATCACATTCCCATTTTTGTAGGCTTGACAAATTATACCAATTCTCAATACCCAAATCAAATACCTTCTTTTCCCATTCCTGTTTATTTTCATCAAGTGAAATGGCAATGATTTCCATATCGGTTGTGTTGAGTGATTTGTGCCATTTAAGAATCTCCGGTACCATATCATTACAATGAGGACACCACGACGCCCAAAACATAACCAAGGTTTTATCTTTCAAAACTTCCTGTAACCTTACAGGATCTCCATTGATATCATTTAAGGTGAAATCAGGTACAGAAGAACCAACTTTCATTTTTTGCTGGAACAACTTTCTTTCAAATGTGGTTACATCATCGGTCTGACAGGTAGTACCTGAATATTTATCGGCAATGTAGGTAATAAGGTTATCCAACCTGAGCTTTTCGAAACCGTTAACCAAATAATCAAGAAAAAATTCGTACACCTTTTCATTTTGGTTGGTGTGGGCAACGATTATGTCAATGGCGTTCCTAAATTCTTGCTCTTGTTGTCCCCTTGATAAACCTCGTTGGGCGTAACTCATTAAAAACTTGAAAACCTTCTTGGTGTACACATCTGAATTCATCAATGATTCATCGATAAAGTCGAGGTTGTTGAAAAATGTATTTTTAAACAGTTTGTCTCTTTCCTGCCGATTAAGATTTCCATCCAAGTATGGTTCTTGGTACATTTTTATGAGTTTGGATGCGTAGAGGTCTGGGTAAGATTGAATAGTGTTTTGTATTAGTTCCTCTCGTTCTTTTTGTAATCGGTTATATTGGGTTACGGACTTGGCTGCGTTTATTTCATCTTTTTTTTCTTGGTAATAATCCAATTCCTTCTGGGTTAATTGTAGTTGCACCTGCAACGCATTTTCTTTTTTCTTGAATCCATACCAAACTTCATTTTCCTTTGACTGGGCTACCGTTAAACTGTCTTCCGGGTATTTAAAATCGGTTTTAAGGGTGATATTCTCTTTGTTGTAAATAAAATCAAGTTGCTGGGGTGGCTCATTCATTACTTTGGCATAGGTTGTTTGACCGAGAATGATTCGGTAGGTGCCGGTTGTGGTAGTTGCTGGTAGGTTAAATTGGATGGTGTTATTGACAGGTTGAATGGTGTCGATTGGTGTGAATTTGTCTCCTTTTATGCTGCCGAGAATGATTTCGGTGTTGGGCTGGTTGGCAGATTGAAT
>JBFEWU010000205.1:0-8439 GCA_041546215.1 Draconibacterium sp.
AAAAGCCCATATTGTAATGCCCGAAAATTCACCCGAAATTAAAAAGAAGGCGGTTGCCGGTTACGGGGCAAATATTACATTTTGTAAGCCTACTTTACAGGCGCGTGAAAGTACGCTGGCAAAAGTAATTAAAGAAACTGGAGCCACCGAGGTGCATCCCTACGACAACTTTCATGTTATAGCAGGCCAGGGAACAGCCGCGAAAGAACTGGTTGAAGACAAGGGCGGATTTGATATTATTATGGCGCCGGTTGGAGGGGGCGGTTTGCTGAGTGGAACAGCACTATCATCAAAACAATTGCTGCCAGAATGCCTGGTAATTGCTGCCGAACCCGCCGGGGCCGATGATGCTTTTCGTTCGTTTCACTCAAGAACCTGGCAAGCTTCACAGAATCCGAAAACCATTGCCGACGGACTCCTGACCTCGGTTGGAGAACGTAATTTCAAAATCATCCTCGATAAAGTTGATGATATTGTAACCGTGCGCGAAGAAAATATTGTGGAAGCCATGCGAATGATCTGGGAACGAATGAAAATTATTATCGAACCTTCTTCTGCCGTTCCTTTGGCGGCCATTCTCGAAAAAAAAGTGGATGTCAGGAACAAAAAAGTGGGAATAATCCTTTCTGGCGGGAATTTGGATTTGGGGCGGTTGCCGTTTTAAAATTTATAAACTAAATTGGTGTAAATTTCGTATTAAAGAGTGTTGGGAAAATAAGAGTCCATGAAAAAATTAGCAGGAATTAGTATTGTAATATTTTTTGTTTTTGCCTGTTCAACTCAAAAGAAAGCAGCACAGGTCAATAAAACTGAATCAGAAACTGAAGTGGCGGACAGTACCGAATACGATGTGGAAATGTTCGATGCGAGGTTCGACTCGTGGTATCATATTTATGATACTCCTGCACTGTATCGCGATCAATCGTATTACGAATCGTGGAACAGGCAATACGTTATCGTGTGGAATAGCAAAGCTACCAGTTCTGGTGGCAGATTTCCATTCGATCCCGTAGTAGGTTACGATCCCAACGAAGATTATGGCTTTGAGCTAAACCACAAGCTCTTTCATTATTTTATGTATGTGGAAAATGTGCTGAAGATTAAAATCATATCAGGAGGCCCGCATTTTATCCTGAAGAAGCCTTAGTTCTTGTATACATCAAGTTTATCCTCTTCAATTTTTTCTGTGGTAAGAGGTGCCCCCTTTAATTTTGGTGCGGAAATGCCATTTAAGAATATCTTGTTTCCGGTGTAAACATGTGCTTCATCCCATAAATTTTCAGCGATAAAAGCTTCCATCAATTGTTTCCCACCTTCAACAATTAACGATAGGCACTTTCGCCCGTAAAGTATATTCAGCACTTGTTTTAAAAGGTTTTCTTCAAAATTAATTTGAATAAACTCGGTATCTCCCTCGATATTATTCTTTATTGAATTGAATACCAGTGTGGCTGTTGATTGATCAAAAAGATGTAGTTTCCTGGAAAGACGCAGGTTCTTGTCGAGTACTATTCGTAAGGGATTCTTGCCTTCGCAGTGCCGCACGGTTAACGAAGGATTGTCTTTTTCTGCTGTGTTTGTTCCGACCATAATTGCATCTTCCCGGGCCCGCATTTTATGAACCCGGAGTAAAGCTTCCTGTCCGGTAATCCATGTTGGTTCCCCAAACTTGTCAGCACTCCGGTCAATATCCATAAAACCATCGAGGGTTTGTGCCCACTTTAAGAAAATGTAAGGGCGTTTATTTTGGTGAAAGGTAAAAAAGCGTTTATTCAATTCCTTGCATTCTTTTGCAAGCACGCCCACTTCCACATTAATTCCGGCTTTTTTGAGTTTTTCAATGCCTTTGCCGGCCACTTTTGCAAAGGGATCGATACTGCCAATTACTACATTCGGAATTTGTTTTTCAACAATCAGATCAGCGCAGGGAGGAGTTAATCCATAATGTGCACAGGGTTCTAACGAAACATAAATGGTGCTTTTTTTCAACTCGTTGGGATTGGCAACCGAGTTTATTGCATTCACCTCTGCATGTGCTTCTCCGTATCTCTCATGATAACCTTCACCTATGATTTCGTGCTCGTAAACAATCACACAGCCAACCATCGGATTTGGTGAAACGTGGCCTGCACCCAGTTTTGCCAGCTCAATACAACGAGCAATATATTTCTCTGATGTTGTCATTTATATGGAAAAACTAAATTTGCAACAAAAGTAAACAATGCAGGCAACTATTCAATATATAAAGTCAGAATTGGCAACTACTTATCCCGAAACTGAAATTCAGGGTTTTATTCGCCTTATTTTCGAATTGCTTTTGAATTTGAGTTACACCGAGATGCTTCTTCAAAAAGAAAAAAAGATTGATGATGGTGTTTTTATGGAGATAAAAAATATAGTTGCCCGGCTGAAAACCCATGAACCCATTCAGTATATTTTGGGTGAAACCGAATTTTATGAACTAAAGTTAAAAGTGAATCCTGCGGTATTAATTCCTCGTCCCGAAACCGAAGAACTGGTGCAATGGATACTAAAAAGTGACATTGAGCCGGGGGCTGAAATAATTGACATAGGAACCGGGAGTGGTTGTATTGCGCTGGCCCTTCGAAATGAGTGGCCGGAATCGGTAGTTACCGCTGTCGATATTTCAGAAAAGGCATTGAAAACAGCAAGGGGAAACGCTGTTTTAAATAAGCTGAACGTTAAATTTTTAAAGGCTGACATTTTAAACTGGCGAAATTACGATTGGCCGAAATACTCGGTAATTGTAAGCAATCCACCCTACGTACGCGAGTGCGAAAAACGACAAATGGAAAATAATGTTTTGAAGTACGAACCGGATGAAGCTCTTTTTGTGGAGGATGATAATCCCTTACTTTTTTACATAACCATTGCCGAATTTGCAAAATTTAATCTTTCCCATAAGGGGTATTTGTTTTTTGAGATTAATGAATATCTGGGTTCTGAGATGGAAGAATTGCTTAATGGTTTGGGTTTTAGGAACATTGAGTTGAGAAAAGATATGAATGGAAGAGACCGCATGTTAAAGTGTCAAAAATAATGACATTGATTTGTCAATAAAAAATAAAGAATTCGGCTTTTGTTCGTTCCATCGACTTTACATTTTTTCTATCTTGCCAAAGCATGAAAACAGGAATGAAGTGAAGAAAGCGTTTATAAAAATAGTACTCTTTTTAAATGTGTTCGCGGCAATCGCTTTGCTGATCTCTTATGTTTCAGTTTATATCCCACCCGATCAAATCTGGATTCCTTCCCTGTTTGGCCTGGCTTATCCCCTTATCCTTGGAATAAACATTTTGTTTATAATTTTCTGGATGCCTGTAAAACCACAAAATCTCTTCCTCTCCCTGGTTGTTATTGTGCTGGGGTGGAATTATTTAGGACGCTATTTCCAGTTAAAACCAAGAGTAAGTGAAGTCCCCGGGATTAAAATACTTTCGTATAATGTGGGGCACTTTTTTGGCGACGGCACTCAAAAAGTCAATAAAAACTCCGATGCCATTGTTTCTTTTTTAATGGAGCAAAAGCCTGATATTATATGTTTGCAAGAAACCCGGCTTCGGAAAAAGAGCATTTTTAATCTGCCTGAAACCATAAAAAAGATTGAGTCAATCAATCATTATCAATACGCACGGTCGAGTAACACATACGGTATGGTAACCATGACGCGTTATCCGATTGTGAACATGAAAGAAATTCGTTTTGAAAATTCGCGTAACATGGCCATCTACACCGATGTGATAATCGACAACGACACGGTGCGAATTTTTAATGTGCACCTGCAGTCGTACCAAATTGATCCGGAAAAATATTCGATTATCGAGTCTCCGGGAATTACAGAGGAAAAAGACTTTGAGGAAGTGAAAGAAATGGGGGTGAAGTTTAAGCAGGCTTTTGAGCAAAGAGCCGGGCAGGTCCGGGAAATTAAAAAGAGAATTGACGAATCGCCTTATTCAGTTATTCTTTGTGGCGATTTTAATGATACTCCAACCTCTTTTTCGTACAAGAACCTGGGTGAAAATTTACAGGATGCTTTTGTGAAATCCGGAAAGGGAATTGGCAGGACCTATGTGGGGAAACTACCTTCGTTTCGTATCGATTATATTTTTTATAGCACTGGTTTCTCTTCGTACAACTTCGAAACTCTCGATTTTAATTCTTCAGACCATTTGCCTGTTGTATGCGATTTGGTGAAAAATAAATAGACTACTTCAGAATTTTCTGTGCAGCAATTTTGTCAGCCTTTAGTTGGTCAACCAGCTCTTCAACACCATTAAACTTTTGCTCGTCTCTTATTTTGTCGATAAATGTCAGGGTGACTTCTTTTCCATAAATATCTCCTGCAAAATCAAATATGTTTACTTCAATGCTGCGATTATCGGCGTTGTTGTTAAAGGTTGGGCGCATTCCAATATTTAACATTCCCTTATAGGTTTTGCCTTCAGTTTCTGTATAAACGGCATAAACACCGTAACCCGGAATAATCTTGTACTTATCCGAAGCTTCAATGTTTGCCGTAGGAAAGCCTAACTTTCGTCCGATCTGCCTGCCGTCAATCACGGTGCCGTGTAATGTAAACTGATAACCGAGATAATGGTTGGCTTTGATAATGTTACCGCTTTCCAATGCGGTTCGTATTTTTGTTGAACTAACTTTGTCGGCTTCCACCGAAAGAGCACGGGTGCGCTTTACTTCAAAATTATATTTTTCGGCACACGTTTTCAGGTATTCATAACCACCTTCCCTGTTTTTTCCAAATCGATGATCATAGCCCACCACCAAACATTTTGTGCCCATCTTCTCATGCAAGATCTGCTTTACAAATTCCGTGTAACTGAGTTCCGAAAATGATTTGTCGAAAGGATATATAACGAGGTGGTCGATACCAAAGCTTTCGAATAATTTTATCTTTTCCTCCTTCGTGGTGAGCAAGCGCAGATTTGTTTCATTGGGCGATGTGACTATTCGCGGATGAGGATAAAAGGTAAAAATTACCGACTCGCCATTCCAGTTTTTTGCCAGTTGTTTTAACTGCCTTACAACCAGTTGGTGCCCTTTGTGCAAACCATCGAAAGTTCCAATGGTAACCACTGGGTTACTGGCCTTAAAATTGTCGAGGTTGTAATGTAATTTCACAATTTATCCTAAAAATATTATGGCTACAAACCTATTGAAAATTTTACGCAATTAAAACGCATTGGAATTGTGGATTAAAAAATAGTAAATGGAAAAAGCAGATGGTGAATTTTAATGGGTTTTATCTTGTTGTTATACAGCTCTTTGTGATTTTGGGCTTGCGATGAAACCTTTAAAATATGTTATTTTCGGCTAATGCTATTTTTGATGTACCCAAAATTGTTAAATTTACGCCCTTTAATTAATAAGGATGACATACAGAGTTTTATTTTTATGGGTTGCAACTGTTCTTTTTCTTGGCAGTTGTAATAACAACGAGCAGTTCACCATACAGGGAAAAATTACCCATGCCGAAGGTGAAACCATTTATTTAGAGGAACTTTTAACCGCTTCCCGCCAAAAAATAGGTGAAACCAAAATAAACAGTAAGGGTGAATTTAAGATTAAGGGAACAACCGGTATACCAACCTTTTATCTGTTAAAACTATCGGAGGAAAATTTTGTCTATCTTTTGGTTGATTCGGCTGAAACGGTTACAATAGAAGCTGATGCAGCAAATATGCATCGCGACTATAAAGTGGAAGGATCACTGGGATCATTACAGGTTCGCGATTTGGATTTTAAATTAAAACAAACACGCCATAAGCTTGATTCCCTTCAATCCCGTTTCGATCTCTATGAAGGAAATCCGAAATACAATAGTGTTCGCCCACAGTGGGAAGAAGAGTACGATAAAACCATGGAGGATCAAATTGAGTTTTCAACCAATTTTGTAAAGGAAAATCCTTTTTCGATGGCTAGTGTTTTGGCGCTGTATCAAAAATTTAATCCTGCTGATCAGAACTATATCATCAACGATTTGCAGGTGATGAAAACAGCGGCTTCGGCTCTGAATTCGATCTATCCACAGTCGGAACAGGTTCAGGCACTCTACAACAATACCCTGCAATATGTTCGTCAGCAGCAGGCTTCAAAAATGAAGCAGCTTATTGAGGAACAGGGTGAAAACAGCCCCGACATTGTTTTGCCAAATCCCGAAGGGAAAGATATTGCACTGTCGTCGCTGAGAGGGAAAATTGTGCTCCTGCAGTTTTGGGCAGCAGTTGACCGTGGTTCGCGTATTCAGAATCAGGTCCTGGTTGATGCGTACAAAAAATACAAGCGCAAGGGTTTCGAAATTTACCAGGTGAGCATTGATCAAAATCGCATTGAATGGGTGGATGCCATCGATAAAGATCGGCTTACCTGGACTAATGTCGGCGATATGAAAGGAAGTGTGCTTGCCACAAGAGTTTTTAATATTCAATCGATTCCTTCGAACTACCTTCTTGATAAGGAGGGGATGATTATTGCCAAAAACTTATCAGGACCAGCCTTGGATAAGGCACTTACGAAGCTGTTGAACTAACAACCTGAAAAAAGATCATTTTGTCAGTTAAAGGAAGAATATATTTTGTTTCCGATGTTCATTTGGGGGCTCCTGCGCTAAAAAACAATCGTGAAAGGGAACTCCTGTTTGCCCGCTGGCTTGATGATATTAAAGATGATGTCGCTGAATTGTATCTAATGGGCGATATATTTGATTTTTGGTTCGAATACAAAAAGGTTGTTCCAAGAGGTTTTACACGTATCCTTGGCAGAATTGCAGATATCGCTGATCGGGGAATACCAGTTCATTTTTACGTAGGTAACCACGATCTTTGGTTAAAAGATTATCTTGCTGAAGAATTGGGAATTACGATTCATTACCAGCAAACACTCAAAGAAATTCGGGGAAAAAAGTTTTTGCTTGCCCACGGTGACGGCCTGGATGCTGACGATAAAGGCTATATATTTTTAAAGAAAGTTTTTACCAATAAAACCATGCAATGGTTGTTTTCACTCATGCATCCAAACTTCGGGCTATACATTGCGCATAAGTGGTCTGCATCCAGTAGGTTATCAAAATCGGATTATCGGGAAGATTTTATGGTTAATCAGGATGGAATGTATAAATTTGCCGCGGCTTTTTTAAAAAGCAATCCGGTAGATTATTTTGTCATGGGGCATCGTCATCGCATGGCAAATGAAAAAATGGAAGAAAATGCCAGGTTTATTTTATTGGGCGACTGGATCAGGAGTTTCTCTTATGGTGTTTTCGATGGCGATAAGTTTGAATTAAAGAAATATAAGGCTTAGGCTTGGAAGAAGGGATTATGGCAAAGGAAACATACACCAGAATTATTGGAACAGGAAGTTATATTCCTCCTCAAATAATAAAAAACAGTTATTTTACAAATAACGAATTTTACAATCCGTCGAAAACAAAGATTGAGGATAAAACCAATGATGAGATCATTCAGAAATTTAACGAGATCACGAATATAGAAGAGCGCCGGTATGTCGCTGAAGATCAGCAAACATCGGATATTGCCGCCAAGGCCATAAAGGATGCGTGTCACGATGCCGGTATCGATAAGGAGAGTCTTGAGTTTATTATTGTTGGACATAACTTTGGCGATATTGCCGATGGCAACATAAGAACAGATGTTTTGCCAAGTCTAGCCAATAAGGTTAAAATGAAGTTGAACATTAAAAATCCTGCATGTATATGTCACGATGTGGTTTCGGGTTGTCCGGGTTGGACACAAGCGATGATTATTGCCGATGCTTACATAAAAAGTGGTTTTATGAAGCGTGGTGTTGTGGTGGGGGCTGATGTTCTTTCCCGAATTTCTGATCCGCACGATCGCGACTCGATGATTTATGCCGATGGTGCCGGGGCAACAGTTGTTGCTGCAGTTGAAAGTGAAGAACCAATCGGTATTTTGGCACACTCGAGCCGTTCCGACTCGGCTAAATATGCTAAATTATTAACCCTGGGTGAATCGAGTAATCCGGATTTCGAAGGGGATGAACTGTTTGTGAAAATGGCCGGTCATAAACTATATGTGTATGCCATTACAACTGTTCCGGGTGTGGTTAAAGACAGTATTGAAAAGGCAGGATTGGAATTAAAAGATATAAAAAAGGTCTTTATTCACCAGGCAAATGAAAAAATGGATGAAGCCATTTTATCCGGTGTATTTAAACTCTATGGGGAAAAAGAAATTCCGGAAGGAATTATGCCTATGAGTATCCGAAAATTGGGGAATTCATCAACAGCAACGGTTCCAACATTATTAGACCTTGTTCTGAAAGGGAAAATGGAAGGCCAGGAAGTTAACAAGGGAGATTATACTATTCTTTGTTCGGTTGGTGCTGGAATGAATATCAATTCAATTGTATATAAGTGGTAGGGAT
>JBFEWU010000384.1:0-4515 GCA_041546215.1 Draconibacterium sp.
ATTTTCTCTCTCCAATTAACAGGCAAGATTAAAGCTGTTGAAGCTATTGAAAAACAAAGAAAAGTGTTAGCGGATGACTACAAAGAATTTCAGGTCATTGAAAGTTCTGATGATCTGAAGGCCTTTTTAGCCTTAGAAAAATGGATTCATTCTTCGGAATTTAAAAATAAGAAGAAGGAAGTTGAAAGTTTACAGTTTAAAGGTAGTGAAGAAGATAATCAGGAAAAGGAATTTCAGCGGCTTAAAAAGTCGTCGCGGATACGAAATTATTTTAAAGCTGCCGGTTCTTCGGATTTAAAAAAGTTTGAAAATGAGAAGGATTCGCAAAAAATGAAGGATTATTATGCCCTTTTGGAATATATGAAAGAAGGGCAGTTTGAAAAGGATAAAAAGGAAATTCGGAGTCAGGTATTTAAAGGATCGGTTGAAGAGAAACATTTGCTGGATTTTCGCAGATTGGAAAAATCAGGAGGGATTCGGGCTTACAACGAGTTGCAGGATTCGGAGAAATTACGAAAGCACAACGCACTGGAGGAAAGCGGGAAGTTTAAACGCTACAAGGAACTCTCCACAGCATCCATAGGGGATAAGGAGAAACGAAAGGAATTTAAAACCCTAAAACGTGATGCTGACATTAAAGCTTATTTTAGGTTTGAGAAGTCGAAAAAACTCAGACTTTACCATGAAACAGTGGGAAGCCATGATTTGAAGCACTACCACGAGTTAAAGGAATCTACAAATAAGCCGGAGTTTAAGACGCAGGTAGCGTTTTTGAAGGATAAAAAGAAGTTTGAAAAAAGTGAAGCCTATCAGAAGCAAAGCGAATTTAAAAAGCTTGCTGCCAGCGAAACCGTTAAATTTATTTTGAAATATGAAAAATCGGCATTGTATAAAAATTACCTGGATGTTAAAGATTCCTTTGATTTAAAACGTTATTACGAATTGGAGAAAATAATCCAATCTTCGGAATTTAAAGAAAGAAAAGCATGGCTGGTAGATAAAAAACGTTGGGAAAAAACAGAAGACTACAAGAAACAGCAGCAATACGAAAAGGACAAGCTTAAACCTGAATTTGTAAAATACTTTAAATACAAAGATTCCAACGACTTTGATTTCTTAAAAAACTGGGAGGTTATTTTTGAAGACGATTTCTCGGGGAAAAAAATTGATTCAAAGAAATGGGGCACTGCCCATCCAACTGCTGAAAAGTTGTTGGGCGAAAACTATGCAATGCCTGGCGATCTGAACATTTTTACGCGGGGCGAAAACATCAGCATTGAAAATAAGTTGCGCATTGAGGTGAAAAAGGAAAAGGCCAACGGAAAAGTCTGGCAGATGCCGGCCGGATTTGTGCCCACCGAATTTGAATACACTTCGGGAATGCTTACTACCGGGAATAAGTTTGCCCTTGAAGATGGAATTGTGGAAGCAAAAATCAGATTTAATCCGGTTAAACAAATTGCCAGTGCATTTTATCTGTCGGGCGATGAGAGTGTACCCCGTGTTAATTTGGTGGAAATGGGAGTAAAAAATAATGTGGGTATTTCGAAAGTAAACGGAAAGGGTAAAATCGAAAATTCGGGTTTGGATATTACGAACCTTAAAAAAGGCGTTTACATTTTTAGTTTGGAAAAGACGGGCTCTGCCTTTGCATGGAAAATTAACGATACGGAGGTTTGGAAGCAAGATGAGGGTGCTCTAAATAAACCGCTTGAAATAAGTGTGTCAAGTCTTGTGGTAGAGCAGCTTTCCGGCGGATCCTTTTTCGATATTGAATGGGTAAAATGTTACCGTAAAAAGTAAATTATTACAGTCCACGCTTATTAAATAATATGTACCCAAAATTAAGCGTTAGGTACAAATTTGTATTCTCTTTTTCGTAATAGTTTAGCGACAAACTTATGGGGCCTATGCCTGTTTGGTATACCAGCGAGGTCATTCCCTGCATGTAATAATTATTAAAAAGGTCATCGCTTTGAGATGGCGAAAATTGGGAAGTTTCTGCAACCTCTTTTAGGGGTACGAAAGCGTAAGCTTCGACACGCAAGTGCATTGCCGGACTAAATTTGTAGATGGCTTTTAGACCACCGGCCATGTAATTATTCGCACGAAATTTAGCTATGAACAATGATTTGCTGTGCGGTGTAGGAGCGAATTGTGGAGCCGATAGCATATTTGCCTTATAAGTTGTAAGCAGATCTTTGTTACTCAGTGCACCTTCCAGCAGTGTTCCCAGTGCAATACGTTTCCCGAGCTTGTAATGGCGAAGTGCGTGTGCTTTTACCTGGAAATATTCGTGATTGCTTTCAATTTTTTTACTAACAGTTGATGTAGAACCCGGGTAATGGTTTTCCTGCCCACGGACAAATTTCACTCTTACGCTGCGATGAGCACCTTCGGTAGCGTACTGTTTGTAATTTAACGAGTTATTTTCAATTCCTGCTTGTGTTACAAATGCATCAAAGTTCGTTTTATCCGGCTCGTCTTCTTTTTTGAAAAGCTCAGTTTGGTAATATTCATCGCTGGCACTCGAATAGTTTACTCCGGCATAGAATTTACTGTGTAAGCCCAGGGGAAAACCGGCTTCAACTCTAAAGCTGTTTTCATCCTGAATAATTAACGGGGGTTGTACATTTTCGAAAAACAGTTCAGTGCTCGACGAAAAATAATCCCAACGGTTCATGGTAAAATAGGATGCCAGGTAAAAGGGCAAACGCGTGGGGTAATCAATACGCCCGCCTATTTTAAATGAACTGTAAAACCGCCCGAAAAACAAATTAGAATTTAAGGTGTATGCACGTCTGTTATAGGTTCTGAAATTAAAACCGGCAAAACCCTGATTAATGGGTTTTGTTGAAAGATTACCACCAATGCTGAGGTCAAAGCGTTTTTCCGGTTCTATTTTCAGGTGTAAATCGAAGTAACCTGATTCGGGATTGTAGTGAGTGATTGGGCGAATTGACCTTAAGTGCTGGTCGGCAATAAGTTTAAAATATTCAGTCTTTAAGTTTGATAAGGAAACCACATCATAACCGTGCTTTATGCTTTGAATAATAAACTGGCGTTGCATGGGATCGTTCACACCTTCAACCTGTACGTTCTGGAAAAAAAGTTGTGGTTTTCGGGCATTGAATTTTTTACGTTTTTCTTGTATCTCATTTTTTGAAACTTGCCTGGTAACCAGTTGTTTGATGCTGTCGATGGCCAGGGCCGCTGTTTCTTCACCCCGAACCAGTATATGGTTAATCTTTTGGAAATCCATCAAGCTAACGTCTTCAAACCGGGTTTCCAAAAGGATTCCGTCTTCAGAATCGATTTCAAAGTCGGTGGGACGCATAACCATATTCGAAATTTGTGACAAAACATCATCGGCTTCGGCATCTCTGGCATTGTTCGCAACTTTGTGCCCGATGATTATATCGGGTTTAAAAGTTTCTTTCATTTCGCGTGTGGGGAAATTATTCAGTAAGCCTCCGTCAAAAAGCAGGTTGCCATCAATTTTAATGGGTCTAAAATAGAGAGGAACCGTCATTGACGCCCGTAATGCGCTTCCCAAATCACCATCGCGTAAAATAATCGGTTCACTTTTATTCACATTGGCTGCAATACAAAAGAAGGGCACCATTAATTGATTAAAATTATAATTACAGGCTGCATTGGTTGCAGCAGTAAGCTCCATAAAGGCAAAATCCATTTGTTCGGCCGGAACGATATACGATGGGGGAAGAACCTTAACTTTTTCTTCCCGTTTTGCTACTTTTAGTTGTATCCAATCGGGAGTAGGCTCGGGACGTTTAAAATAATAGCGGTATTCCCGTTGAATTTTTCCGGTTGACCAAAAATAGAAATCGTCAGATTTAAAAAGCTCCTCCATTTCCTGGGTTGAATAACCGGCTGCATAAAGTCCGCCCACAATGGCTCCGATTGAAGTACCGGCAATGTAATCAATGGGTATGTTATTTTCTTCGAGAACCCTGATGACTCCTATGTGTGCCATACCTTTTGCACCACCACCACTAAGTACCAATCCCACCGATTGTGCATTTAACTGCACCGTGGCAAGTGAGATTAACAGCGTAGTAAGCAGTGATTTTTTCATGATTTATTTGATGCTTTCTGAACGATACCAAATTTACAAAATTCAAGCAATGCTAAATACTCATTGATGAATATTTCCAAATAAATCGGCAAACGACGGAAAAAAGGGAGCAGAATTTCCAATTAATCTTTACTTTTATCTTGAATGTTATGATGTAAAGATTATTAATAGTTTTGTATATCAACATAAACAATAGCCTAAATCATGAAAAAAAATCTTCTGTTCGTGCTAACATGCCTTTTTGCAAGTACAGCTTTTGGTCAAAAAGGAAAAGTAATCGAGTCGCTTAAGTTTGAAAGTAAGCTGGTAAGCTATCCCGTGGAATATTCCATTTATCGACCTCCCGATTATGAAACTTCGGAACGCAGTTATCCGGTCCTTTATTTGTTACATGGATATTCCGATGATGAAACCGG
>JBFEWU010000330.1:0-5184 GCA_041546215.1 Draconibacterium sp.
ATAACCAGGAGCGGATATCAAATGGAAATAAAATTATATGAACATCATTTTTACAAAGCCGACTGGGAGCAGCTTGATAAGCTCATCGAAGCGGCATGAAAAGCAGGAATGAGGAAAAAAATATGAAGAAATCCAAGAGTATATGGGCAAGGTACGTTCTATTCGCTCAAAATATATAAACCAGAAGGCATTTTATGCCCAAAAGACAATGGATAAAAATATTTTTGAATGGAGTTAAACCAAATTGGCCACGATTAAATAGCTTTTGTCTTAATGCCGGTGCTAAAATCGGCTCAAAAAAAATCAATTTGGATTTTTAAGTAAAAAATATACACATGAAAAGATTATTGCTGATTCTGTTACTGATATCACCTGCAACACTTCTTCATGCACAGAAAAAAGGTAAAAGCAACAGACAACCTGCTACTATTATCCCTGTTCCAAGCACACTTGATAAGGCAGAAGCAGCCGGATGGGCGAAAGGAAGTACATGGATAAGCCAGCATGAGGATATTAACCAAATCGGACAAAACAGAAATGTAGATTTGGTTTTTCTGGGTAATTCCATCACCCAAAGCTGGGGTGGTGAAGGTCGGAATGTTTGGAAATTAGGTCAATCGATCTGGGATAAATATTATTCAAACCGAAATGCCGCAAATTTTGGCATTAGCGGCGATCGTACACAACATATGCTATGGCGTATTGATCATGGTAATTTTGATCTGATCCATCCCAAAGTAGTCGTTGTAATGGCAGGCACCAATAACATGGAAGATAACACAGCAAAAGATATTGCAAAAGGAATAAAAGCAATTTTGGAGCGATTACAGCAAAAAATTCCCGATTCAAAATTGTTGTTGCTGGGTATTTTCCCCAGAGGTGAAAAACCGGATGATCTGTTGCGCAAAAAGGTGAATAAGATTAACAAGTTGATAGTAAAATTTCAGGATAATGAAAAGGTATTCTTTCTGAACCTGGATTCTGTTTTTTTGAACAAGGACGGAACGGCAAATACATCGTTAATGCGTTCTGATTTTATTCACCTTCAGTTAGCTGGGTATGAAGCATGGGCAAATGCAATGAATCCAAAATTATTTGAATTATTAAGCAAAAAATAAAAACACATCACTAAAACAGTCTATTATGAAAAAGCTCTCATTGATTTTTATTTTTACATGAAAAATATAACCATGAAACAACGGAAAATATTAACCAGTCTTGGCATCTTATTCATTCTGACTTTTTTAATGTTGGCTTGTAATAGCACTAAGCAGAAAGAGGGGAATCATCCCAATATTATTTATATTCTTGCCGATGATCTTGGATATGGCGATGTGTCTTGTCTCAATGAAAACTCAAAAATACAAACACTTGAGTTGGATAAGTTTACTGAAGGAGGCATGGTTTTTACCGATGCTCATAGTAATTCGTCGGTGTGTACCCCCACACGTTATGGAATATTAACTGGTCGCTATGCATGGCGTTCAAGTCTAAAGCAGGGGGTTGCGTGGAGTTACGATGAACATTTAATTGATCCGGAACGAATGACAGTTGCTTCTTTGCTGAAAAAGAATGGGTATCGTACAGCATGCGTTGGGAAATGGCACCTTGGGCTCGATTGGGCGAAAGATTCAACCGGAACACCCGATTTTTTGCAAGCCATAAAAAACGGACCCAATGCAAATGGTTTCGATTATTTCTATGGAATCACTGCTTCGTTGGATATCCCTCCCTATTTTTATATTGAAAACGACCGAATAACAACAACCGAAATTGATACAATTGAAGGCCAGAGTGGCAAAGGATTTTGGAGAACAGGCCCGATTGGTGCCGATTTTAAACATGTGGAAGTTCTTCCAACCTTAACTGCAAAGGCTATTGATTTCATTGACGATCAATCGAAAAACAAAGAGCCTTTCTTCTTATATTTCCCATTACCAGCGCCGCATACTCCTATTCTTCCTACGGATGAATTTCTGGGAAAAAGTGGAACCAATGCTTATGGCGATTTTGTTCTGATGGTTGACGATGTGGTTGGGCAGATTATGAAAGCATTAAAAGAGAATGGAATAGATGAGAATACCTTGGTTGTTTTTACCAGTGATAACGGTTGTTCTCCTGCTGCTGATTTTAAAGAGTTGCTGGAATTGGGGCACAATCCGAGTTATATTTATCGGGGGCATAAAGCTGATATTTTCGAAGGAGGCCACCGGGTTCCTTTTATGTTGCACTGGCCTGCGAAGCTGCAAGCTGGCTCCATTTCTTCTCAAACCGTTTGCCTAACTGATTTTATGGCTACAGCAGCATCAATTGTTGGTGATTCATTGCCTGAAAATGCTGGAGAAGACAGTTATAGTTTGCTTCCGGTAATATTAAATCCGCAATATAATGAGCCTATTCGGGAGGCAACTGTGCATCATTCAATTGATGGCTATTTTTCAATTCGGAAAGGAAAATGGAAAATGGAATTTTGTGCAGGATCGGGTGGATGGTCATACCCCACTGCAAAGCAGGTGAATGAAGAGGGACTGACCGAATTTCAATTGTATGATATCGAAAATGATCCTTCAGAAAAACTGAATGTTCTTGATCAATATCCTGAAGTGGTAACAGAACTTACTGAGTTGATGGCAAAATATGTTTCTGAAGGGAGAAGTACTTTAGGAGCTCCGCAGGAAAACGACGGTTTTACATCGTATTTGAAAAATAATTAATAGACATAGATTTTTGAGTGATATGATTTTTAAGAGATATATGATAAAGTTATTAGTACTAAATATTTTGATATGTAGCACTTCGTGTCAAAAATATACGAATAAAAATTTTGAAGATGAATTAGCATATCCTATTAATTTGAATGTTTCATTCAATGAGGAAACAGAAAGTGCAACCTTAACGTGGGACAGAGTTGAAGGAGCAGATGGATATACAGTATGGTATTCCTATTCAGAAACTGAAAATTACACACTTTTGGCTGATGTGACACAAACTAAATATACAGACAGCTCGATAAAAAGAAATACTAAAAAATATTACAAGATAAAATCTTACAATACATACACAGTTAGCATTCTTAGTGTTCCCATTTCTGTGTTTAATCCCTTATTGGAAGAACCAATTATTTATAATCGTGCTATGTGGATATGGAAAAGTGACAGTGCATTAATGGCAGAACCACGTGTTAGATTATTAAATTTTTGCGAAATACACGAAATTACAACCGTGTACTTAAACACTGGAAGAAATGATTACTCTGCCGATCCTACTTTGAAGGATAATACAAAATTATTTATAAAACAAGCCCATGCTCAGGGGATAGAAGTTCATGGTTTGACTGGTGCTCCTAATTGGATTTTGCCTGAGCATCATTACATATATTTGGGTGCAGTTAGTGGAATTATTGCTTATAATCAAACAGTTGCTGATAATGAAAAATTCGATGGATATCAGTCTGACGTTGAGCCAAACAGATATATTACAGGAAGTTTAGCTCCTCCTTCAATACCGGAAAGACTTCAAAATATTGTTAATTATTTAGACCTTCATAAGGCCGGACGCGACCTTATTGATGCTGCGGTGATGAGCGGATTTAAATATGGCATCGCAATATCGGCATTTTATGATACGTGGGGATCGGAATATAATGCTACCTGGAATGGCAATACACAACCCATGTTAGACCATTTGTTTAGTTTCGTTGATTATTTGGCTGTAATGAGTTATCGCGATTCTTCTGACGGAATAATTAGTCTCTCATCGGGAGAAGTAGATAAGGCAAGAGACAATGGCAAATTGGCTTGGGTTTCTGTTGAGACTAATGCTACTCACCTTGAAGGAAAAGGATCAGAAGGCGTCAATTTCTTCGATGAAGGCATTGACTTTATGGAAGAAGAAATTGAAAAAGTAAAATTGCACTATTCTGAAAACGAAGGCTTCGGCGGTATTGCTGTGCATGCTTATCGTAGATACGCAGAACTAATTAATAAAGGGAACAACTAAAAGCATTCTGGAGAAGGTCAACTATTATTTGAAAAAGTTATTGGGAAAAGTCATTTAATTAAAATAGAGAAATGGACTATTTTGTCAAAAAAAGAAATGAAGTATTATATTGGGTACTGATCGTATTTCTTTCGTTAACTGCTTGTACGAAAAATGAGATCATACCCGATGATTCATCAATTGGACCCATTGATAATTTTGTGTCATCATTAGATACATCCTTGATACATTCGCAGGATGAATATGGAGCTATATTTTTAGAGAATATTTCTTATTCCATAAGATCCGATCAATATGATGCATTGGAAAAGATTTCATTTAAGGTTTTCCCAAAAAGCAAAAACTCATTGGTTGATACATTCACGGTATCCTACTCAAAAGGCTACATTGACAATAAAGGGTATTTCGATTCAACCTTAACGCAAATTACTTTCCCTGTATTTGGTCTCTTTGATGCTCATGTCAACACAGTGTCAATAACCAATATTTTCTCTGATGGAAAAAAATGGGAAAATACTATCAATATTGAAACCAATCAATACGGACATTCCGAAGCTAATAACATGAACGTAATCACGCCTATTAATAATATAGGACTAAGTTATATGTTCATGGAGACGGATTTTGGTGCCATGATAATGGATATTGAAGGAAATATGAGATGGGTAGCTGACGAGTTTTTAACAAAAACAACTAATTCATCCGTTTTTTTTGATAATAATATCTACAGTAAAAAGCAAAACTCTCCATTCAATGAATTATTAAAGTTAGGATTTGACGGTTCACAAGATTCAATTTCAGTTGAATGCGGAGACTATCCGGGAGCCGCATTTCACCACGAAATTAACCTTAGTGATAACGGTTTTTTATTGGAATTGCATATTAAAGATGGCCAATCACTTGTAAAAAGGGGGAGCGTTTTAATCGAAGTTGATAAAAACGGGAAGCACCTTGAAACGTGGGATATGGATGAGATTATCGGAAGATGTCTAGTAGAATCAGGCGTGCCTGTTGACACTTTTATTCGCAATGCATCCAATAGTTCTAAAGCCATGGATTGGTTCCATATGAATTCGGCATGCTACGACGGAAGAGATAATTCAGTTCTTATCTCAAGCAGAGAGAATTTTGTTATCAAAGTTGGCTACAACGATAAGCAAATTAAATGGATACTTGGTGATACAA
>JBFEWU010000243.1:0-7448 GCA_041546215.1 Draconibacterium sp.
AGATTTAAATCTTTTTTTGGGCAAAGCAGTAGCTGAAAAATTTGGCACTACAGGTCTATTAATCAAAATGCTTGACTCAAAAGAAAGACTAACAATACAGGTACATCCAGATAAAGAATATGCGCGTACGATGCTTTATTCAGACTTTGGCAAAACCGAATCCTGGTATATTTTGGGTGGTCGGGAAATTGATGGTGAAAAGAGTTCCATTTACCTTGGATTTAAAGAAGGTGTTACTCCTGAAATTTGGGGCAATCTTTTCAAAAAACAAGATGTAAAAGGCTTGTTGGATTGTCTTCACCGATTTGAAGTACAGCCTGGCGATGCTTTTATTATCTACGGTGGCGTACCCCATGCTATCGGTAGTGGCTGTTTTTTGATGGAAGTACAGGAGCCGACTGATTATACAATGCGGGTTGAAAAAATTACCCCAGGTGGATTGACTATTAGCGATGACTTGATTCATCAGGGCGTTGGTGAGGAAAATATGTTAAAATGTTTCCATTACGATTGCTGCTCATTTGAAGAAGCAACCAAAAGATGGAAAGTTGCGCCTCAGACAATTGAAACGTCCGATTCATACACGCATAAAACTATATTCAACAAACAGCACACCGATTGCTTTGGTTTAGATGAGCTCGACTTATATGGAAAATTTATATTGAAGGGTAATGGTTCCTTTTTTGTTGGAGTGATATACTTCGGTGAAGCTACAATAATATGTGGTGATCAGGAGTACAATTTCTCTCAGGGCGATGAAATATTTTTCTCTGCTGCCATTGAAACAATTACCTGGAAAACGACAAAGCCTACGAAAGTTTTATTGTGCTATCCTCCTGTATAACAGTTGTTTTTTGTTGTTTAGAATTTGGATGGAACTTTTTTGTAAGAAAGATTTAAAATACCAATTATCATGAGAAAATATTTTCTGACAGTCTTAATATCTGCTTTGGTAATATTTGCGTCATTGGCGCAAGACGAAAAAATAGATTTGGAAAAACAGAAAGTGCTTTATTTGGTTTCGAATGCCCACTTTGATACTCAATGGAACTGGACAGTACAAACCAGTATCAACAACTTTGTTTATAATACTTTAAAAGACAACATTTACTTACTGGACAAATATCCTGATTACGTTTTTAATTTCGAAGGAGCTATAAAATACATGTGGATGAAGGAGTATTACCCTACCGAATATGAAAAAGTGAAACAGTATGTTGCACAAGATCGTTGGAAGGTTGCCGGTAGTTCTATTGATGCAAATGATGTACAAGTGCCATCATCCGAATCGCAATTTCGAAATATTTTATTAGGACAGAATTTCTTCAAGTCTGAATTCAACAAAAAAAGCAATGATATATTCTTACCCGACTGCTTTGGTTTTAGTTATACTTTACCAACAATTGCTGCTCATGCCGGCTTAAAGGGCTTTTCAACCCAGAAACTAACCTGGGGATCTGCTTATGGAATTCCATTTGATATTGGTGTTTGGCAAGGTGTTGATGGATCAAGCATTTTTGCCGGGTTTAATCCGGGTAAATACATTGTTGGTTTTGATTCTGATTTAGCAAGCGATACCGCCCAGGTGAATGAAATTAAGCGCAGGGGAAATGAAACAGGGCTTTATGTTGATTATCGCTATTACGGAACTGGCGATCGAGGTGGAGCACCCGATGAAGAATCAGTTAGTTATATCGCAAATATGATTCGAGATACCAGTGAAATGCATGTGATTATGGCTGGTACCGGTGCACTGTGGGATAAATTTTCAGCCGAAGACAAGGCTAAATTACCTGTTTACAATGGAGAGTTGCCATTAATCACGCACGGAACAGGATGTTATACTTCTCAGGCTTTTTTGAAATACATTAACCGTAAAAACGAATTGTTAGCCGATGCTGCTGAGCGTGCTTCGGTGGCTGCCGACTGGCTTCAAGGTGGTACTACTTATCCGCGTCAGAAACTTCAAGAGGCCTGGGTGAGGTTCTTATGGCATCAGTTTCACGACGATCTGACCGGAACGAGTATTCCCGAGGTATACCCATATACATGGAACGATGAGTTGATTAGTTATCAGCAGTTTGGATCGGTGTACTCAAATAGTGCAGCAACGGTAATTCAAGCTTTGGATACCCGTACCGAAGGTGTGCCAGTGGTAGTAAACAATGCCTTGTCGATAGCCAGAAATGAACCTGTCGAAGCATGTCTCACAATCACTGGTGAAACAAAAGCAGTGCGGATTTTTAATAAATCAGGAAAGGAAGTACCTTCTCAACTCAAGAAGAAAGTGGGTGATAAGTATACCGTTGTGTTTTTGGCAAGTGTACCTGCCAACGGATTTGAGGTGTATAACGTGAAAGCCGCCAGTGAACCAAGCAAGTTGAAAAGTCAGCTTAAGATTACTGACAACAGTCTTGAAAATGCGAAATACAAGGTATCCGTTGATTTGAATGGAGACATTAGCAGCGTTTATGATAAAACAGAAAAAAAGGAATTATTCACTTCCGCGGCTCGTTTGGAAATGTTAAACGATGAAACCCCACAAAAACCAGCATGGCGCATATATTATAATTCGGTGACAGCAGAGCCCCGAAATTATGTCGGCAATGTTAAAAGCATAGAAATAGAAGAAGCCGGACCGGTTCGTGTATCGCTAAAAGTTACACGGGAAACTGAAGGTTCTGTTTTTGTTCAATATGTCCGGTTATCTGCCGGTGATGCAGGCCAACGGGTTGATGTGGTAAATGATATTGACTGGAATAGCCGTAATACACTTTTAAAAGCTTCGTTTCCATTCACCGTGTCAAACGATGTGGCAACCTACGATTTAGGAATCGGAAGCATCAGCCGTGGAAATAATACCGAAAACCTTTACGAAGTACCCGCCCAACAGTGGGCAGATATTACGGATGAAGATGGTAAATACGGGGTAAGCATACTCAACGACGGTAAATATGGATGGGATAAGCCAGCTGATAATGTCCTGCGCTTAACCCTTTTTCATAGTCCAATGACCAAAAACAAGACTTATTATCAAACCTATCAGGATTTAGGGAAGCATCATTTTACGTATGCCATCTCAGGTCATAAAAAATCGTGGAAAAACACATCAAATCTTTGGCAAGCGGCTTGTTTAAATCAACCACTCACAGCATTTCAATCCGATACGCACGACGGGGAATTAGGCAAATCGTTTTCATTGGCATCGGTTAACACAAAGCAGGTAGCTATTAAAGCCATTAAAAAAGCGGAAAACAGCAATGCTGTTGTTATTAGGCTTCAGGAATTAGCGGGTGAAAATGCGGATAATGTAGCCATTAGTTTTGCTTCACCGATTGTTTCGGCCAAAGAACTGAATGCCATCGAAGAAGAAATTGGAGAAGCTGTCATTAAAGGTGGAAAGCTCATGGTAAACATGACATCGTATCAACCAAAAACATTCTCCATCGTTTTGAGCGATCCAAAAGTCAGGATTGAAAAGAAACAATACAAAAAAGTTGACCTCGATTACAATTGGAAAGTATCAAGTGGTGACAATGATCGTTTAACGGGCGAATTTGACTACGCCGGAAATTCAATACCAGCTGAATTGCTGCCCGATTCTATCGTATCAGACGGAGTCGCTCTTAAAATCAGAAAAGGCACCAATCAAGGGTGGATTGTTCTTGTAAAAGAAAATGAAAAAGATGCGGTTATACCTCATGGTCAAACGATAGAACTTCCCGAAGGTGATTTCAACTGTGTATATATCCTTGCGGCTGCAACAGAAGACACAGAAGGTACTTTTAGCGTAGGTGACAACTCTGTAAATCTGGGAATTCAATATTATTCGGGATTTATTGGGGAATGGAATTCTTTTAAATTCAACCGTGTAATGAATGAAGAATTATATGAAAAGGATTTCAAGATTGTGGGAAAAACACCAGCCTACTTAAAACCTGATAATATTGCCTGGGTTGGAACCCACAGGCATAAGGCTGACGGCACCAATGAGGCCTATACTTTTTGCTACTTGTACAAGTATGCTATGGATATGCCCAAAGGGGCAACAACCTTGAAACTTCCTGATAATGATAAAATCAGAATCATGGCAATAACTGTTGCAAACGATCAGAACAAAAACACAAGTATGGTTTCACCAGCTGCCATAAAGCTGTAAATAATAGTATTGAGTTAATACATCATAAATGTGAGTTATATGTGGGAAATAGTAAGATTTTTAAGCCATCACTTTTTGCAATTTTGATTGAAGGTATACAGTAACGATTGAAGTGAAAGTAAATGATTTAATATTTTCTGATGCGTCTAATTTGTCGAACATCAACAGATACCATAAAAAAACTAAAATAAGGAAACTAAAATGGACGAGAAAAAGAATTCAATTTCAAGACGGGATACAATAAAAGGCTTGGTCGGTTTGCCATTTATTGGGTATTTCGCAAACCGGTTTTATGCAAGTCATAAAAAAAAATCGCTTTTACCAAGGGTTGATTGGTCTGAATATGATATTTCAGAATTTGATCCGGATATACTGGAAGAAGCATACACAAAATCGCATGGTGAGAAAATACGCTTAGGAGTGGTTGGTAATGGAGGACGTGGCCCCTGGGTTTTTAGAGCATTGGGTTATGCAGAAGAAAAATGGGCCTCCCCGTTTATGAAAAACGGTTCACCAACGTCTCTCTTAAAAAACTTTCTAGAACAAGATGACCTGAATGTTGAAATCACCGGTGTTTGTGATGGTTATTCTGCCCGTGCTGTACATGCTGCAGAAATTGTTGTCACTTCAGTTCGTGCAGGTGGAGCATCAAAAGCTCAAGCACCAAAGATTTATCCTACTTACAAAGACATGTTAGAAGATGATAAAATTGATGCTATTATGATTTTAACACCTGATCATTTGCATGCAAAAATGGCAATTGATGCTGCCAATGCAGGAAAGCATATTTATCTTGAAAAACCGATGGCTCAAACGGCTGAAGAAGCTAAGGTTTTAAGGGATGTTGTAAAAAGAACGGGTGTTGTTTTGCAGGTTGGTCATCAAAACAGGCAGCAGGCCAGCTATAGGAAAGCAAAGGAGATCGTCAGCAAAAATATTTTGGGGCCTGTTTCGTTGATCGAAACATTTACAAACAGAAATTCGGCACACGGGGCATGGATCAGAGGTATTCCCGAGGAAGCAAACGAGAAGAATGTAAACTGGAAAGATTTCCTGGGTGATAAGCCAATGAGGAAATTTGATCCTGATGTGTATTTCAACTGGCAAAAATGGTTTGAGTTCGGAACAGGCCCGGCTGGAAATCAGTTTACTCATGAATTTGACGGAGTGAACCAGGTTATGAATCTCGGAATCCCCCAAACAGTTGTTGCTACGGGGGGCAATTACTATTTTAAAGATCCACGCGATATTCCTGATGTATTTAATGTGATTTTTCATTACCCGAACAAGCACCTCTCATTGACATACGATTGTACTTTACGAAACAGTAACGTACGTCCCATGACCTTCATGGCAAAAGAAGGAACGATGAAAGTTGGCGTAACGGTATCTGTATTTCCTGACAGCAGATCTAAAAAATTCCAAGAGTTCACAGAGAATCCTTCAGAACCCATTTTTGCATACAATCCGAAACGATCAGAAGTAGATGCAGTAACAACAGCAACTTCCAGAAGTTACTTTGAAAGTGGTTTTGGATATACCTACAATAAAGGTGAACGCGTAGACTGTACTTATCTTCACGTTTTGGAGTGGTTGAATGCAATTCGCGATGGGAAACAACCAAGTTGTAACGTCGACCGGGGATTCGAAGAAACTGTAACTTTTTACATGTCGAATCTCGCATATCTTGAAAAACGTTTAGTGGAGTGGGATGCTGAAAATGAAAAAATTATTTAATACCTAAATTTCTTTAAAGATGAATATCAAACAATTAAATAATACACCTTGGCAGATAATAGCCTTAACTACCTTAAGGATAGCTATTGGGTGGCATTTCTTGAATGAAGGATTAGTAAAAGTTATGAATCCTGATTGGTCAGCTTTTTCCTATCTGAATGGAGCGGTTGGTCCCTTTGCTTCACTATTTAAAAGCTTGGCCTCAAATCCAAATAGTCTCGAAATTATTAATGCCTTGAACCAATGGGGATTGGTATTGATTGGACTTAGTTTGATGCTTGGATTATTAACCCGTTGGGCTTGCCTGGGGGGAATGGCACTTTTAGCGCTATACTATTTTGCTAATCCACCCTTTATTGGTGTGGGTGATGCTTCAATGGTCGAGGGAAATTACCTGATTATAAACAAGAATTTGATTGAACTTTTTGCTTTGTGGGTTTTATTCCTATTTCGAAGCACTGCTGTATATGGATTAGACAGGTTTATAACACGGGAACAAAAGGGGAGTTAGAAATTTAGAAATCAGTAAATTTTAGGACAAATTAGGAGATAATGAAAAGACGAGAATTCACCAAAAATGCAGCATTAAGTTTGATTGCGATGCACTCACTTCCTGTAAATGCATGGGCTGAGGATATCAGAAGTAATTCCTCAGTTATCCCGAGAGTTCCATTGGGTTTGTGCAATCATTCGCTTCGAAGTATGCGTTTAAACGCAAGGCAGCTAATTGAATACGCTATTCAGAAAAAACTGGATTCTGTTTTATTTAATACTTTTGAATCCTTTGAAAATCTAAACAGTTCATATTTGTTGCAGTTGAAGGAAATGGCAAATGAAAATGGTGTTAGTATCTATACCGGAGTTGGAAGTATCAGCGAAAAATCAAAAAGCTTTAAGCCAGAATATGGGAATGCTGCAGAATTATTGGCAGAAGGCATTCGGGTGGCAAAAACAGTTGGATCACCAATTGTTGGCTGTCGCATTGGTTCAATAGTCGACCGATATATTGAAGGAGGCATTGAGGCACATGTAAAAGAAGTGATCAGCACGATGAAATCATTTCGCCAGCAAGCGCTGGATTCAGGGATAATGTTTGCCTTTGAAAACCACATGGGAGACCTTCGCTCTAATGAATTGCTTGATCTGATTCATTCAACCGGAAGCGATATTTGTGGCGTATTGTTCGATCCGGCCAATGCATTTTGGGCAATGGAAGATCCTTTGGTCGTTCTTGAAAAACTGGGAGCAAGAATAATCTGTACGAGCGTTCGCGATATTCAGGCCTGGGAAACTGACGAAGGGACTACTTTTCAGGGAATGGCCGTTGGAAAAGGAATATTGGACTTTCCACAGTATGCAAAAACAATGGCTGAGTTATGCCCGGGAGTTCCTTTACATATTGAAACAATTTCAAATTCAAAAAGGGAAATACCTTTTCTCAAACCTGAATTCTGGGAAGGATTTCCAAATCTGAAAGCGGAAGGCTTAGTCGATTTTCTGAAGATGATCAAAAAGGGAACTCCCCAGGAGTCGATCAATCCTCCTTCAGAAA
>JBFEWU010000565.1:0-2110 GCA_041546215.1 Draconibacterium sp.
TCGAGCAAATAACTAAAACGCAGATCGCTAAGGTTTTCGAAAAAAGGTGCTGTGTAGTGAAAGCGGAAGGCGTTTTGTTTAAATGGAAACTGATAACTTATTCCGTTTAACTCAAAGGGATATAAAACAGAATCCAGATAGTTCAGCTCTACCTTGGTGATAAATGAGCGAAAATCTTTCACGAAGGATTTGGGAAACTTCGATGAATAGTGGGCAAATCCGGCATCGATGCCCAAAAATATGTGATCGTTATTCCGGGGATAGATAAATTCAAAGTCATTCACGTAGTGCTCATTTAAAACCTCAAACGGACTGGTAATATTTGTATAGCTTATGTCTTCATTCCTTCTTAGGACACCCGATTTGTTTTCGCTTATATACCAGATATTTCCCGCGTCGTCGGTAACTACTTTTTTTATGCGCTCGCGAACTCCGAAAAGATCGTTCATCTCTTCATCAGAGCTAAATCCATCGGTACTCTTGTCGTAAGAATAGACACCATCGATGGTAGAAATGTATTTGTTGCGATCAAGAACAAACAACATATTATCATTGTTCGAAGGCAAGCCATCTGCCTCGCCATATAGCCTCACAGCAGTCACACTGTCGGCCAATTCGCTCAGCCTCAATTGGTAGATTCCTTTTCCCCCGTGACTCATCCATATCTCACCATTGTCATCCTGAACCAAAAACCTCGACGACTCTTCAAATCCAACCACTCGCTTTTTAAATTCCCATTTTCCACCTCTTTTTTCCAGCAAAATCAATCCATCATAATGTCCACCCAGCAAAAGATCAGGATGATTTTCCAGGGTGATACACCCCCATCCCCCGGGAATATCAGTGATTTGTATTGCCTTTTTATCCTCTATCAGGAATGTTCCAAAATTATGTCCGCAAATCAGCTGATTGTCAAACACCTGTAAGGACCACACCTGACCCTCCGAATTTTCAACCAGTTCAAAACTTTCATCGCTGTATTCCAGGTCTTTGAATGGCCTGACAAACAATCCCTGGTTGGTCCCCATATATAATTTGTCGTCGTAAACCACACAACAATAACCTGTTCCAATTCCTCCACCTTCTGTAATATAGCTAACGGGCGAATTTACTTCCACATACCCTATCCCATTGTCAAGACCCAACCACAAATTCTTCCCCTTGTCGAGAAAAACGCTCAAAACGGTATTGTTTTGCAGTTCCGAATCTCTGTTGATGTGCTGAACAATGCGTCCGTTTTGGTCAGAGATATAAAGCCCGTCAAGAATGGTTCCAAATGCAAAATGGTTTTCTGCGGCATTATCTGCACTGAAAAACTTGCTGTTCATTAGCGCTTCATTCACCTCGGTGTCCCACACTGCCAAGGTTCCATTACTGTATGAATACAAGCCATTTTGTGCGGTGCCAATCAATAAACTGTTGTTCCCGGTTTCTAAAATCGACAATATCTGAAGATCTTTCAAAGGAGCTGCCCAGGGAACTTTATCGACAAATCCGTTGTACATTTCAAACAGGCCTACGCCAGGCTCATGTATCAACAGCCGACCGTACACATTAAAAGAAAAATGAAATTTTTCAGTGGGATTGAAGGTTTTAACCTCTTCTCCGTTATAAACAAAAAATTTCTCATAAGCCTGGAAGATGATCTGGCCATCTATTTCATGAATTTTCCAGACATCATTAAAATCACGGTGTTCTTCAGGCACGAAATCAAGCAGGCTTTTGTACTCATAATCACCGGCTTCTGTCTTTACCAAGGTTCCAAAATCATACAACAAGCCTACGAATATCCGGTCATCGGAATCCACTAAAACCGACCGCACAAGGGAAAGAGGAACATCAATGAGTTGCCAGTGAAATCCATCGAACTGAAGAAGACCGCTGTTATTGGCAAAGTATATAAATCCATTTTTGTCCTGGGCAACATCCCAGTTTTGTGTACCTGCCTTGTATTCTGTTTTGCTGTAATTCAAAACCTTTGGCGTACCAATGGTTTTTACCTGCCCGGGCGAAAGTATGGGTATAAGTAAAAGGAGTATGAAAAATATTTTACGCACAGCTAAACAATTAATGATAACGAAAATAACATTAATTTCTGAATGCAATAAAA
>JBFEWU010000199.1:0-8665 GCA_041546215.1 Draconibacterium sp.
GAAGCCGGTTATTATTCTGTAACAGTAACAGATGGACTGGGTTGTATAGTAAAAACAAACGCCACTATCTCAGAACCACCCACAATTACTGCAATAGCTGATGTAACCAATGTGCTTTGTTATGGTGGGCTTACAGGAGAAATAAACATTACCGCAAGCGGAGGAACAGGTGCTTTAACATATACCTGGTCAACTTCCGATGGAAATGGATTGGTTGTAAATGATGAAGATCAGACAGGCCTTACCGCAGGAACTTATACCGTTCTGATTGAAGACGAGAACGGATGCTCGCTTACGAAGAATTACACCATCTCCGAGCCTGCGGTCATTGTTCTGTCAATGGAAAATTCAAACATTTCTTGCCATTATGGAAATGACGGAAGTATTAACCTGTCTGTTTCAGGAGGAGTTGCTCCTTATAGTTATCTGTGGTCAGATGGTACAATTACCCAGGATATAACCGGCCTGGTTGCCGGCACTTATTTCGTTACCGTAACTGATGCCAACGGATGTGTTGCGTTCATGACTTCTGATCCGATAACAGAACCAACCACGCTTCGTGTAACAGCCTATGTAGACGAAAATGTGACTTGTTTAGGAGGAAATGACGGAGCGGCATCTGCTGGAGCTACAGGAGGTACACCGCCTTACTCTTACCTATGGTCGAATGGTTCAACACTCGAATCACCAACCAATTTTACAGCGGGTACGTTTAATGTTGTTGTTACCGATTCAAAAGGTTGTATAGCCTCCAGTAGTGTAATTATTACTGAACCGGAATCGGAGATGGAACTTTTTGCCACCACAACACTTTCATCTTCCTGTGGAGGTTCAACCGGAGCTATTAATTTAACCGTGGCCGACGTGGCTGATTATCCGCCATATTCTTTTAGCTGGACAGGCCCAACTGCAATAGGAAATATCGAAGATCCAACCGGTTTGGCATCGGGTATTTACGAAGTGCTTGTAACAAATGGTATTGGTTGTACTCAATCGTTGAGTATTGAAGTTCAAACTGCGCCAGCGCTTACCGTATCGATAACAGCATACGATCCAACCTGTGTACAAAACCAGGATGGTTCGATCGATCCTGATCCTGCAACCGGAGAAGTTTATGCCATTGTAACCGGAGGAGTTGGCCCGTATACCTATTCATGGGATGATGCCGGAAGTTCAACCACTCAGGGAGTGACAGGCTTAACTGCTGATGTTTATAGTGTAACCATTACAGATGTTAATGGGTGTACCGCTTCAAACACAGTGACTTTGAATTTGCCTGACTGTAACCCTCCACTTGCTGTTAGCGATACTTTTACCAGTTGTGGTGAAGACATTTCCGGAACAGTCGCTTTGAATGATTCAGACATTGACAACCTGATCACCGAATTGGAATTTCTTCCTCTGATGCTGCCAAATTCGGCAACAGAAGGAACATTAACCTGGGATCCTTCCTACGATGGCTCTTTTACCTTTTCACCGGTAGCCGGATTTGACGGAACAATAGTGATAAGCTATATCGTTGAAGATCCCATTGGCTTGTCGGATGTGGACACCCTGGTATTGCAGATTTCAAGTGTTGAGGTGGAAGTGACGGCAGAAAATACGGGTCATGTTGAATGTGGCGCCTCAGATGGTTGGGCTACTCTTACTCATACAGGTGGATTTGCTCCGTATTCCTTTAGCGATGATGACATTACTTATGTTGCTTCCCCTGCTTTCAATGGTTTGTCAGCGGGTGTTCATACGTTTTATGTCAAGGATAGAAATGGTTGTATTGCTCCCATCGATGTTACCATTGAAGATGTTTGTCTCTCCATCACGAAAATCCTGTATTCGATAAACGGAAATACGCTTGTTGAAAAATATAACGCTGAAGGGGATACAATTCAATATGCCATCGAAGTAATCAACACCGGAACAACAGATTTGACGGATGTGCTTGTGACTGATCCTCTTACCGGACTTAGTCAAACCATTGCCCTGCTTTCAGCAGGTAATTCACAAACCATTTACGAATCCTATTTTGTTACTGACCAGGATTTGATCATTGGCAGCGTTTTAAATACGGCATATGCGGACTATTCCTATAATGGAATTTCATATACAAAAAACGATAGCGAAACCGTTGAAGTTGGAAATGCTGACCTGGTAACAGTGAAGACCCTTATTAGTGGTGATGGCACCCCAAACGAGGGAGACACGGTAACGTTCCTGATTACCGTTACCAATAATGGACCGGCACCTGCGAACAATGCGACATTGAACGATCTCCTCCCTGCCGGGTTAACTGCGACTCCATCTCCCCCGGGAAACAATGGAATAACAAGCCAGGGAAGCTATGATGCGTTAAGCGGAATCTGGACAATCGGAAATCTTTCCAGTGGCAGCTTTGCTACCCTGACCCTTGAAGGAACAGTAGACGCTGGCCAGGCAGGAAATACAATCCTGAATACAACTACCAAGGCTGTCAGCGATCAAAGCGATCCAACGGATGCAGGAAACGACCTTGATGAAAGTGTCACGGTTAATTCTCCTCCAGTGGCAGTCATCGATTTATATACTTTGAGCGAAGATGATCTTGCAGTTACACTGCCTGTGGTAAGCGACAACGATTATGATATTGATGGAAACCTCGATCCGGCCACAACTGATACAACATGCGCCCTTTGCTATGGTACAGTGAATGGTACTTTAATAAATAACAATGACGGTACATTCAGCTACACGCCTGATGCCCAGTTTTATGGACAGGATAGTTTTGTTTATCAGGTTTGTGATTTGGATGGTTTATGTGATACTGCAGTAGTTTATATTACCATAGGTGCAGTAAACGATATTCCTTTAGCGGCTGACGATAATGAAATCATAGACGAAGATAGTGGAACCTTAAATTCCTATGTATGGAATAATGATAATGAAAGCGCTGATGGTGGAAATTTATGGAGTCTGGTAGACAGTACAAGTAACGGAGAGCTGATCTTTCATGAAGACGGAAATTATGAGTATACACCTGATGCTGAATGGTACGGTACCGAAACCTTTACCTACGCTTTGTGTGATTCCACTGTGCCTCAGTCTGATTGTGATACGGCTACTGTAACGATCACCGTATTGCCGGTTAATGATATACCTGCTGCGGCTGATGATAGCGAAACAATGACAGAAGATGGTGGTACACTAACGGCGAGTGTTACGGGCAATGATACGCCGAGTACGGATGGAGGCAATGTATGGAGTTTGGTTGACAGCACGGCCAATGGTGAATTGACATTCAATGAAGATGGCAGCTATGACTATACCCCTCATGAAAACTGGTACGGCACCGAAATCTTTACTTATGCGCTTTGTGATTCCACAATACCGCAGTCTGATTGTGACACAGCTGCAGTAACCATTACGGTAGAACCTGAAAACGATCCTCCGGTGGCAGTTGTAGATGCTTACACAGTGAACGAAGACGATCCTGCTATAACTCTCAATGTAGTAGGCGACAACGACTACGATATAGACGGTAACCTGGATGTGACAAGTGCAGATACCACATGTGCCATTTGCTTTGGACCAGATAATGGTACTCTGGTTAATAATGGAGACGGAACATTTGAGTATACTCCGGATCAGGAGTTTAACGGGCAGGACACTTTTGTTTACCAGGTTTGCGATTCACTTGGCTTATGCGATACGGCAATTGTCGTCATCACAATTGCTTCGGTGAACGATCTGCCGATCGCCAACAATGACAGTGCTCATAATACGGCTCCCGTATCCGCAAGTAATCCAACAACCATTGAATTGATAGGCGATAACGACACGGATTCTGACGGAACAATAGATCCGGCTACGGTGGACCTGGATCCGGCAAGTTCAGGTATTCAGAGTTATTTAAGTAACAGCGATGGAATATATGTGGTTGATGAATCTGGCAATGTAACCTTTACTCCAAGTGCCGGCTTAACCCGTGATCCAACACCAATCACTTATACGATTCAGGACAACGAAGGTGGCACTTCAAATGTGGCAACACTAAGCATAACATACGGATATGCACCTTTGGCGAATGATGACAGTGCACATAATACAGCCCCGGTTTCTGATACCAATCCGACCACAACTGATCTGCTTGGTGGCAACGATACTGATTCTGATGGTACGGTGGATGCATCGACAATTGATTTGGATCCATCAACACCTGGAATACAGGATTCACTTATTAACTCAGATGGTACTTATGTTGTAGATGACCTCGGTTATGTTACGTTTACCCCTGATGCAGGTTTAACAACAGATCCGGCACCGATCACTTATACCATTCAGGACAACGATGGAAATACTTCCAATGAGGCAGCACTTACCATCACCTATGGATATGCGCCGGTGGCAAATGACGATGGTGAGCACAACACGGCTCCTGTTTCAGAAACAAATCCAACCACCATTGATTTAATCGGATCGAACGACACTGATGCTGATGGTACGGTGGATGCATCGACAATTGATTTGGATGCATCGATACCGGGAATACAAGATACCCTCATCAATTCGGATGGTACTTATGTCGTGGATGCTCTGGGTAATGTTACCTTTACTCCTGATGCAGGCTTAATGACCGATCCAACGCCGGTTACATACACCATTGAGGACACGGATGGCAATATTTCGAATGAGGCACTCCTAACCATAACATACGGATATGCTCCTGTGGCGAACGATGACAGTGCGCACAATACTGCACCAGTTTCAGGGAGTAATCCGACTACGATAAATGTGGTGGGAGCAAATGACACCGATGCGGATGGGACAGTAGATGGCTCTGAGGTAGATCTGGATCCCTCCAGCCCGGGAATTCAAAGCACATTAACCAACGGTGATGGAACCTATGACGTGGATGCTTTGGGTAATGTTACTTTTACGCCGGACGATACACTAACGATAGATCCTGCACCGATTACCTATACTATAAAAGATAATGATGGGAATACTTCAAACGAGGCTACTTTAACCATAACTTACGGATTTGCGCCGGTTGCCAGCTCAAATGAAGACCTTGACAACATATCGGGAACAGCAGTTACGCAGCAGGTAATTTTTGAAAACGATGGGGATGGTATTGACAGTGATCCTGACGGATTTATTGCCCTTGGCAGTGTTGACCTCAATCCGGCCACCCTGGATGTAAACGATAAGGTTCTGGTCGTTCCCGGTGAAGGTACCTGGCTGGAAGATGGCTCAGGGAATGTTACATTTCTTCCTTTTGCCGGATTCAACGACGATCCGACACCCATAAGCTATATTGTTGAAGACAACAACGGAAACGAAAGTAATATAGCCACCATTACAGTGGATTACCTTCCTGTTTCTGCAGATGACAACTCGTTGGGAAATACAGCCGGCAGCACAGTAATAATTGATGTAACCTTAAATGATACACCGGGCGATGTGGTGGATACAACTACCGTTGACCTTGATGAAACAAGTATTGCAGGGGCAATTTGCCAAAATTCTGATGTTGACGGGGACTGTGTGGAAGTTTATGTTCCCGGTGAAGGAACCTGGTTGGTGGATGAAGTAACAGGTGAGGTAAGCTTTACGCCGGAATTGGGCTACAATGGCGATCCTACGCCCATTGAGTATACTGTGGATGACCATGAAGGCAATGCAACACAAGCTGCAACAATAAGCATCGACTACGAATATTATCCAATTGCCAATAGCGATACAACATTTACTGAATTTAATACGCCGGTAAGCGGAACGGCAGCAAGCAATGATGTTCCTTCAGGCGATGGCGGGAACCTATGGAGCCTTGTTGGACCCGACGGCGGAGCCTTGCATGGAACCGTTTCCATGGATGCCTTGGGGAACTATATTTATACGCCCGATCCGGATTGGAGTGGAACGGATGTATTTACCTATCAGTTGTGCGACATAAACGGGGATTGTGATGAAGCAACGGTTACCGTGGTTACAGGGCCTTTGGCGGAAGATGATTTGCGTGTAACACCTTTCGATGTGACCATATCAGACGGAGACATAAGGCCTAATGACTATTACCCGGCAGGGAGTACATTCAACCTTCTGGCCGACAGTACAACTAACGATGGAACACTTTCATTAAATCCGGATGGAACCTATACCTTTGATCCCGATCCCGATTTCTCGGGAACCACGATTTTTACTTATGAAGTCTGTTTCACAGAGAGTGGTTCTGAGTATTGCGATTCGGCGACGGCCACCATTGTTGTCGGACCAGATGCATTGGAAGACAGTGTTGCTACTTCTTCTGATACTCCGGTGAGTGGAAATGTAACAGGAAATGACACGGCTCCTGAGGGAAGTACCTATCAGACCTATACCGGTCCGCTTAATGGAAGTGTCGTTATTAATCCCGATGGAACCTTTACCTATACCCCGGATCCAGGATTCACCGGAACGGATCAGTTTGAGTATGAGGTATGCTTTACTGAACAGGGAATAGAAGTTTGCGACATTGCCACGGTAACAGTTACCGTGCTCCCGGATATTCAGGTAAATGATCAGGTGGTATTTGAAGGAGATCCGCTTTTATTCGAAATTACCTTATCTGCGGCAAGTACTACACCGGTAACTTTTATTCCGGATTTCACCAATGTATCAACCAGCGATGATGATTATACACAAAGCCCTGTATCTTATTCGGTTGACGGAGGAACAACCTGGCTTTCGTGGACAGGCGGTGAAATAACCATTCCGGCAGGAATTACCGAAGTGGTGTTTATTGTGCTGAGCACCGAAGACCTGGCGGATGAATCAACCGAAGTATTCAACCTGAATTTAACCGTAACATCCGGTAATACCTCGAATGGTACAGATACCGGAACAGGAACCATCCTCGATGATGAAACTGTTATTTCAGGTACTGTTTTCAATGATGCCAACGGTTTGGATGACAACACGGTGAATGGCGTGCCAAGCGATGGAGGGGGAATATGGGCCAACCTGGTTGATCCATTAAGCGACCTGGTGATCGCAAGTGTTTTGGTCGCTCCCGATGGTAGCTATAGCTTCCACGATGGAGTAAATCAAAATACCACTTATCTGGTAATCCTTTCTTCGGAAGAGCAGGCTGCGGGATCTACGCTAACAACGGCCACCTTGCCTGCCAACTGGGGAAGCGCCGGAGAAAATATCGGCCTTGTAGCAGGTAATGATGGTACTGTTGACAGTAAAATACTGGTAACAACCGGAATTGAGGGAGTTACAGACGTGAACTTCGGAATAATAATGGTTCCCGATGTTACTCCGGTAATTACTGTAATTCCGAATGTTATGCATGGCCAAACACAGTTTAATGTAACCGTTAGGGTAACCGAATTAAATGTGCTGGCAACGCAGGGAACAATAATCGTTAAAATCCCGAAAGATACCCGGTGGATATTGAGTCCGGCCTATAACTCCGCTGCCACAACTGTTGGAACAATAGCAGTAAGCAATGCAAACTGGACCTTCGGCGAGGATAGCAACTACTATATTTTAACTTCAGACGAGGTGATACCAGCAGGAGAATATTCAACCTTTGGCTTCCAGGCCGTTTTTGATCCCGGACAGACCAAAGGATTATATACAATCACCGCCCAGATTGTTTCCGGAAGCGGTGGTGAATCTCGCGTTGATAATAATGTTGATGCCGAGAAAATAGATTATTTTATTTATTAATCATAAAAAATAAGGTGTTATGAAGAAAATTCTACTTTTAATTTTTATGTTCGCTTCAGTTATCGTCACATACGGTCAAAGTTACGATCCGTATGTGAGCGGAGCAACAGTAACTCCGGCACCTCTGCTTCCAGTAGAGTTCAATGGCACGGGGACACTGGAATTTACCGTGGGTAATTCCGGTGATCAACTGGATCTGGTTACAAACCAGGAAATGACCCTGGTAATAACTTTGTCTTATGGAGCCCCGGATTCTACATCTACGGCTTTGGATGCCATTAGTGGAACAGGTTTGCCCACTGCCGATACTTATTTTACCTGGACCTGGGATGCCGTTTCAAATTCTTATACTGCGAAGCAGAATACGGCGATACCAGCAGGCTATACGGGTAAGATTATAATAGACTATAAGGTAACCCGGAACTCGCCCCAGGTGGATCCCAAAAACGGATATAATGTAAACCTTCAGCCGCCTGATTATACCAATGGAACCAACAGTACTGCCAACGATGCCACAAGTGCTTATACCTATGTACAGGCCCGTGATTTTGGAGATGCGCCTCTTTCATATGGTGCAGTATCTCACGAAATTAACCTTCAGAGAGATCCATTAGATACCTATTATTTAAATTATGTGTTTTTGGGGGATACAGTAGACCAGGAAGCCGCTTATGCTGAATCGACAGATGCAGATGCTGATGATACAGCGGGTTCTGATGATGAAGATGGTGTGACTTTTCCCAACTTATACCACGGTCAACCGGCAACGATTGCAGTGGACTATACCATGGTTGATGCCGATAAGACGCTTGGATCGGCCAGGTTAAACGTTTGGATTGACTGGAATGGTGACGGAACCTTTTCGTCGGGTGAACGGGTGGCTTCCAATGTGCTGATCGATTATATCAACTATGGAACATCGGGAACCTATAACCTGAATGTAAATGTGCCTGCCAATGCCATTACGGGTACC
>JBFEWU010000544.1:0-2427 GCA_041546215.1 Draconibacterium sp.
ACCAGATGATCGTCCTGCCCTTTAGTGAAGGATAATAGAAAGGGTAAAGGAAAGCTCAAAAGAAAAAGTCCGAAGACCGGAGAAGAGAGAATTAAACTTTGCGTCTTTGCGCCTCTGCGGTAAAAATTCTTAGCGTCTTTGCTCTTTGCTCTTTGTTCTCTAAAATTAATGGCTTGGTCAATAAATTCTAATATTCTAATACTCTGAAATTCTGATATTCAACCACATCCAGCAATCTGAATATCCGAAAATCCAGATATCCTGGTTGCTGAACACTGAATACTACTTCTTTGCTCTTTGATCTTGATTCTTTGCTCTTTGATCTTTGTTCTTTATTCTTCTCTATTCTTTATCAAACTATCAACAACAATTGCCCCATCGAAGCGGGGAATTCAGGCGACTAACTATTGGTATCTTTAACGATTACATCATGTGCTCCGCCTTCGATGATGCTTGTTGACGAAACCATGGTGATTTTTGCATCGCTTTGTAAATCGGCAATAGAGAGAACCCCGCAGCTGCACATGGTAGATTTTATTTTCCCCAGGGTAAGGTCCAGGTTGTCTTTTAATTTCCCTGCATAGGGAACGTAGCTGTCCACACCTTCCTCGAATTTCAGGGTGCTATTGCCACCCGTGTCATAACGTTGCCAGTTGCGGGCGCGGTTCGAACCTTCACCCCAGTATTCTTTTACATAGTTGCCACCTACCATCAGTTTCCTTGTGGGGCTTTCATCGAATCGTGCAAAATAACGTCCCATCATCAGAAAATCAGCTCCCATGGCCAGGGCCAGCGTCATGTGATAGTCCTGTACAATTCCACCATCGGAACAAATCGGCACATATTCTCCTGTTTCATTATAATATTCGTTGCGTGCGTTAGCCACATCAATCAGTGCGGTAGCCTGCCCGCGGCCAATTCCTTTTTGCTCGCGGGTGATACATATTGATCCACCACCAACGCCCACTTTTATAAAATCGGCACCCGCTTCAGCCAAATACCTGAATCCGTCGGCATCCACCACATTTCCTGCACCAATGACTACATCTTTATAGTTGCTTTTTACATATTCAATGGTTTCCTTCTGATACTCTGAAAAGCCATCGGATGAATCGATACAAAGTAGGTCCACACCGGCTTCCACCAAGGCAGGTACCCGCTCTTCATAGTCACGTGTATTTATTCCCGCTCCTACTATTAAACGTTTATGCGAATCGAGCAATTCGTTCGCATTTTGTTTGTGGTTTTCGTAATCTTTCCGGAATACGAAATATTGCAGACGGCCTTCGCTGTCAATAATTGGCAGCTGGTTTAATTTATGGTCCCAGATAATGTCATTGGCCTCGGTTAGTGATATTCCCAGTTCACCCACCGTAAGGGCCGCAATGGGAGTCATAAAATCTTTTACTTTTTTATCCAGGCTGTCCTTGCTCAAACGGTAATCACGTCCGGTTACAATTCCCACCAAAATACCATTGGGCGAACCGTCATCGGTTACACCAAAGGTTGAAAAACCGGTTTGATTTTTTACCTCAACCACATCGGCCAGCGTTTGGTCGGGACGGATATTGGCGCGACTCTGAACAAATCCGGCCTTGTATTTTTTTACCACTTTTACCATTTCGGCCTGCTGATCAATGGTTTGAGAACCATAAATAAATGACACTCCCCCTTGTTTTGCCAGGGCTATGGCCATGCCACTATCGGAAACCGACTGCATAATGGCAGAAACAAAAGGCGTTCGCAGTACGATCTTCGGGCCTTCACCCTTCGAAAACCGCACGAGCGGTGTTTTTAAATCTACATTGTCCGGTGTACAAGCTTTCGTTGTTAAGCCGGGTATAATCAAATACTCATTGAAGGTTCTTGATACTTCGTTCATTATATTCGCCATGGTCCTCTTGATAAAAATTTCGCAAACGTATAAAATAATTACTGCTCCGAATGTAAATATCGGAATAAATTACAAACAATACCCATATTATTAATGTGTAAAAGAACATGTTTGGATTGATTGATTGGGAATTTGCTGAAAGGAAAAAGCTCGAAGCTCAAAGCTGAAAGCTGAAAGGAGGAACGCTTTAAGTTGGGTTTGGGGCTGCTAAGGGTGAGATCGCTTCACCGTACACCGGTAAAATTATATATCTTTGCATGCCCGAAGAGCAAATAAACAAGGCAAGATTGTTCACCCGTTGCCGGTCCGTCAGCCGACAGACGGATCACCGGTGAATAAAGCTGACGGGAAAAGAACACTCACGGGAACGAGGAATTGATTAATGTAGCTGAAAGATTGGCCTGTTCCACCAGATGATCGTCCTGCCCTTTAGTGAAGGATAAGAGAAAGGGTATAGGAAAGCTCAAAAGAAAAAGTCCGAAGACCGGAGAAGAGAGAATTAAACTTTGCGTCTTTGCGCCTCTGCGGTAAAA
>JBFEWU010000204.1:0-8484 GCA_041546215.1 Draconibacterium sp.
CACTGGGACATCAAGTCTAATCTCAAAATCTTATTAGCAATTTAAATCACTCCAAAGACTAAAAAGGCTCTACATTCAGAAAATAACGCGTACTCTTCAATACTCCGGTTTTAAATAAAATTCGTTTATCAATTAAGTCTTGTAAATCCCTTGTTGCGGTTGATGCAGAAGCCTTGGTTATTATCATGTAATTACTCGCACTTAAACCTCCTTTAAATCCTTCATACCCTGCATCAAAAAGTCGTTTCACAACTTTCAACTGGCGTTCATTCAATTGTGCAGAATAACGGTCAAAAAATTTTATTTTCTCAACCAAGAAGTCAATACGTTTAAGGGTATGTTCCTGAGCTTTTAAAATTGTATTCCCAAAATACAAAAGCCAATCTGTTATTTCAAGTGTCGTATTACTCTTTTCAAGCATAGTGTAATAATCCTTTTTATTCGCTTCAATAATTGAAGACAACGATATCAGTGAAGGTCGGGAAACACTCTGCGCTAACGATTTTTCAGAAATTGCCCTTCCAATACGTCCGTTACCATCTTCAAATGGATGGACACTTACAAAATACAAGTGTGCAATTCCAGCCTTAGCTAAAGGCAAAACTTTTGATTTAACTTCTGATCTATGTACAGTATTAAACCAGCTTACAAATTTTGCCATTTCAACCTGTACTATTTTCGAGGGTGGAGCCTCAAAGTGCACTTTCTGAATATCGAATCTTCCAGACACAATCTGCATCGGATCATCATGCGTTCGATAACAACCAATATCCGTTAAATCACGTCGGCCATTGGTTATCATCTTATTCCACAAAAAAAGTTGTTCGTGATTTAAGGTTTTATTATAGTTGAGATACAGATCAACCATCATTTCTGAAATACCGTATTCTGCCGGAGGAATCTTTCGCTTTTCAACGGCCAAACCCAGATTCCTTTTAATGGAAGATTGAACACTATCTCTGTTGAGGTACTCGCCCTCTATTTCAGATGTTTTTACTGCTTCATCACTCAAAACCTCCACAAGAAAGTTATCTTTCGATTCTTCCTGTATATGTTTTAACACCCCAATAACAGTTCCACTATTTTCCGAAAACTTGTATTCCAATTCTTCCAATGCCTCTGCATCATAAGAAAATTTAGGCCAGCCTTTTAGCATCCAATTCCAAACATTATATGTCATGAGCGATAATTTTTACATTTATAGCCCAAATATAGCTATTTTTTGAGCTATAACGATATATTTTTTAGCCCATTTCATACTTATGTAGAAAAACAAAGCATCTCAAGAATCCACTTTTATCCAGTTAAATTTGCAAAATCGGTATTAACTAAATCCCTACCTTATCCCTTTTAGTTTTTGTGAAAGTTCTTTCATATCATGTCCGATTTTCTGATCTGTGATTCATGCATAGATTTGGGTGGTTTTCAAACTCGTATGCCTTAACATTTTACTGACCGTTTCCAAAGGAACTCCTTTCGCTAATCTCCTATTGCCCTATTTTCTTCATCATCCCATAGCTCAATGGGGAAACTGGCATTTTTTGGCATTCAAATGTCTTTACTGGAAATAAAAAAATCCGTGCAAATTCTTGATTCACACGGATTTTCATGATTTGACAGCGAACTGTCTTTTTAAGTAAGTGACTCAGGTGGGAGCAGAACCCCGTTTTTATTTAGCTGATTACCAGTATTTTAAAAACGCAAAAATCTTTGGGTCTCCTATGGGTCTCTCTTGATATTCGTTTATTATCTCTATTTAATAATTAATATTCAAAACTAAATGGCGGCTGCTCTTCCTGTACTCAAATACTCCCTAATCGAAGATATATGAAGTAGCTTCTCCTTCTTATCATCCTCCAGCCTAATTTCTTTATTTCCACTCATTAAAGATTCCAATGGTATCCCCAGGTATCTATTTAATAGGGTTATCATTTTTAAAGTTAGGTTTCGTTTCCCATTTAATACTTCAGAAACTCTGGTTTTACCTCCAAAAAGCGGTGCTACATCAGCTTGCTTTAAGTTCATTTGTTCCATCCTAAACTTGATAGCCTCTATTGGTGACGGAGCCTCCATCTGATGGTTTTCCTGTTCGTATTTCTCAACCAACAAGGAAAGTAACTCCATCTCTTCTCCCTCGGGGCTATTAGGTTCAATTGCATCTTCAGAATTATTTATAAGCTGGTAAATCCTTTCACATGCTTCATTATATTCTGCTTCTGTTTTTAATATCTTAGTTTTCATTTCATTAATATTTAAAGTTTTCAGCGGTATTCAATGTAACTCGCTTAAAGTGCATCCCTGTATAAATGTTTACTTTTTTGTTGCGCTCGTTTCATATCTTACCTCTTTTACATCAATTTTATCATATTCCTTATGTGTGCCAAACCACACAATGAAAACAATTTTAAGTCGGTATTCAACATCTACAACCAACCTGTAGTCATTCCCTTTTATATTAAACACAACTCGTTTTGAACTTACAACACTGGCATTCCTATATTTTGCCTTTAGCTCATTTGCATTATTCCAAATCGAAAACTTTACTTCATACATCCATGCTTTCAATGATTCTTCTGCATTTTTGTATTTACTTGATTTACAGTAATCCGTTAAAGTTCTTTCTTTAATAATTCTCATCATTACAAAGATATAATAAAGTTACCTCATTTGGTAACTATATTTAACTTTTTTGTTCTTTAATATTTTTTGGTGATTCTTATTATTGCTATTATAAAATTGATTTCCACGTTTTTTATTGTTTCTCAGTGCTGCAAACATAGAAAATGCAAAATGAAATAGTAACTGCACAACACAATAAAATAGTAATACTACAGCATATTAAATATAGAAGTTCTAGAAAAAGCCAGTATTAAAGGCGATATAATACAATTTGTAACATTATATCGCTTCGCTTTTCGAATAGATATTTTCACTTTTCAAAGGCAATAATTAACCAAAAAAGACATTTTTCAAAGGCAATAGAGACCTTAGCAGGACTATTACTAGTATTATTTGATGTATCATTATTAGTTTTTCCTGTTGCGGTATTTTCGGGAATTAAGTAAAAACATATTATCCGCAATATATACAGTTGTGATTTTACATAGATGCAATAAGTAACTTTGTATCTTTATTAGGCCTCTCAGAACTTTATGAAAAATCGATGTAAGAAAATTCCTGATTTTCCTACTAACTCATAAAAACCGCTTAACGATTTGGCAGAAAAACATTCAATACAAGAGTTTACCCAACAGATTACCCGGCACACGCAATAAACATCAAAACTGTTCATGCCAGCTTCCAATTGATTATAGATGTCATAAATACCAGAGACAAATTTTAACAGGCGGTTATTCAGGATACCAATTTCTTTCGAATTTCCTGCGATTTCCTGTCTCGATTTATCCCAATCATTCATGTCAACCAAAATTGAAGTTGACAACTCAATTCTACGTCCGTCCATCACGCAACGTGCATAAACAGGGTATTTCCCATTGCTTCTTACTTTCGATTTTTTTAAAAGAAGGGTAACTCTAATTCTCATAACTCCAAAATTTTAATGTTTTGGGTCTCTTATAGGTCTCTTTTGGGGTGAAATTACGGCGAAAAGTGCCGAATAACAACAGCAAATAAGACCAATTTAGACCAATTTAAATTATGAATATCAGAGAGTTACAAAAAAGAGACCTTTGTGGGGTGTCAAAAAACCTTGGGTCTCGATTTAGTCCCCTTTTTTATGGTGTTTTTTGACCTTTTTTGAATTAGTGCAAAATAAAAAAGCGCTATAAATCAACGATTTAAGCGCTTTTGGTTCGGAATGATTTCCGACTTGGTGACTCAGCTGGGTCTCGAACCCAGGACCCCATCCTTAAAAGGGATGTGCTCTACCAACTGAGCTACTGAGTCATCCTTGATTTGCCTTTGTTTCTCAAAGGCGGGTGCAAAAGTAATATTAATTTTTTTTCACACAAACCAAAAATGATTTTTTTCAAAAAAAATCTCAACTTTCTTGTTCCCTTAACATTCTGTTTTTGCAAGGAAAGTTTTTCATACAACCAACAATTCAAAAAAAGGTTCACAAAATCAGTGACTTGCGTAATTATTGTTTATTATCGCATCTGAATTCGGGCATTTTATTTGAAGGAAATAAATTTAAATAGTAGTTTTGATTCAAGATAAAAACCAGGCTTTCTAAAAAAACGGACAGCAAAACACCACTTGTATTTTGATTAGTATCGAAGGATATATTGTTATTGCAATTGTAGTTCTTACAATTATTGCCCTGGCCAGGGAAGTTATGCGTCCCGGGTTGATATTCTTCTCTGCTGCCACCTTATTAATGGCAACAGGTATTATTTCCGACAAAGAAGTTTTAGCGGGATTCTCGAACAAGGGGATGATCACCATTGGCGTTTTGTTTGTGGTAAGCGAAGGAGTTCGTCAGTCGGGCATACTAAACCGCCTGGCACAAACCTATCTCCCCCGGAAACGCAGAAAAATGGTATCGCTTGTGCCACAAATCATGCTTCCGGTATCGGTACTTTCGGCTTTTCTGAACAACACTCCGGTGGTTATTATTTTTGCACCAATTATTAAAAAATGGTCAGAGAACCTCAACCTTTCCTCAAAAAAATTCTTGATTCCATTGTCTTTTGCCACCATTTTTGGTGGAATGTGCACATTAATCGGAACATCGACAAACCTGGTTGTGCATGGTTTAATTCTTGAAAATGGCTACGAAGGATTTAGCATGTTTGAACTTGGAAAAGTTGGAATTTTCATTGCCATTATTGGGACAATTTACATGACTGTTTTTGGAAATAAACTTCTTCCCGGCGAGAAAATTATTTTCAATTCAAAAAGCTCAACGGAGTATAAAGATTACCATTACGACATCGTAATTCCCGAAGGCAGCAACCTGGTTGGCCTTGAAATAAAGAACGGCCGCTCGAAAGATTTGAAAGGGCTGATTATACAAATTATTAATCGCGAAGGAAAGATAATCGAAACCCGAAAAGGCTCGTTTAAATTACTGGAGAACGACAAACTTTTGGTGGCAGGAAAATCGGATCGGTTGAATTACATTTTGGCAAATCCAAACATTAAATTAAGTGGTATTGATTTAATAAAAGATGTTCCAAAGGATAAGTTGAAACAGTACGAAGCTGTGCTTGCACCACGATTCCCTGCCATCGGGAAGACGGTACATGATTTTAATTTTTACGATCATTACCAGGCAGTGGTTTTGGCCATTCACCGAAATGGTGAGCGAATCACCACCAATATGGACAAATTAACGCTTAAAACAGGCGATAACCTGGTGCTGTTAACCACTGAAAAATTTATCGAAAACTGGGGTGAATCTAAAATTTTCTACCTTACCTCTTTCATCCGCGATTATCGTTCAACAGGTACCTTCTGGAAAAAATGGATTGCATTTATTATTCTGCTGGGAATGGTTGTTGGAACCACGCTTGGAAAATTTATTACCTCACCCGGCGGCATTAATTTCGACATGTTCTTTTTCGCTTCCATTGCGGCAGTAATGCTGGTTTGGATGAAAATTATGCCGCATCAAAAATATACAAAAGCCATTAGTTGGGATGTGCTGATTACCATTGCCTGTGCTTTTGCCCTTAGTAAAGCCATGCAAAATTCAGGCGCTGCAGAAGCCATTGCCCGTACCACAATTAACCTTTCCAAAGGATTTGGACCCATGGGTATTTTAGCAGCCATCTACCTTATTACGATAATTTTTACCGAGATAATCACCAACAATGCAGCTGCAGCTTTGGTGTTCCCCATTGCCCTGGCTGCGGCAATTCAACTGGATATGGATCCAAAACCATTTTTTGTTACCATCGCCATCGCAGCATCGGCAAGCTTCTCGACGCCAATCGGATATCAAACCAACCTTATTGTACAGGCCATTGGGAATTACAAATTCAGCGACTATTTGAAAATTGGACTTCCCCTTAATCTTATTGCCTTTATTTTGTGCATGCTTCTTGTTCCTTATTTTTGGAGTTTTTAATGCAGTAAAAAATCAATTTTAAATCGAATTCATAAGTTCGTAAATCCCATTTCAGATAGGAATAAAATTTTATCTTTGCATTCCTTTTTAGACAGTAAACGTTGAATTAATTATCAGACAACCATAGAATTCAGTCTCAAAATATTGAACTGTTTTTACGTTGTCACCGAAAAATACTTACAAATGAATGAATATTCATTAACCAATCTTCGCGAGCTTGAGGCAGAAGCCATACACATTATCCGCGAAGTTGCAGCTGAATTTGAAAATCCAGTCATGCTCTATTCCATTGGGAAAGACTCATCAGTAATGGTGCGTCTTGCCGAAAAAGCATTTTACCCGGGCAAAGTTCCTTTCCCGCTTATGCACATCGACTCAAAATGGAAGTTTCAGGAAATGATCGACTTCCGCGACACTTACGCCAAAGAAAAGGGCTGGGACCTGATCGTACATCACAACAAAGAAGGTTTTGAAAGCGGAGTTGGACCATTTACGCATGGAAGTAAGGTACACACCGACATCATGAAAACCCAGGCTTTGCTTGAAGGTTTAAACAAGTATAAATTCGATGCTGCTTTTGGCGGCGCCCGCCGCGATGAAGAAAAATCGCGTGCCAAAGAGCGTATCTTTTCTTTCCGCGATAAATTCCACCAGTGGGATCCTAAAAATCAACGTCCTGAGTTGTGGAACATTTACAATTCACGGGTTCAAAAGGGGGAGTCAATTCGTGTGTTTCCCATATCAAACTGGACTGAACTGGACATCTGGCAGTATATCCGCCTGGAAAACATTCCGATCGTTCCACTGTACTATGCAAAAGAACGCCCGGTGGTTGATATGGACGGAAGCCTGATTTTGGTGGACGACGAACGTATGCCAAAAGAATTGCGTGACAAAGCCGAAATGCGCAAGGTTCGTTTCCGTACTCTGGGATGCTATCCGCTTACCGGTGCCATTGAATCGGAAGCCGACACCATTGAAGAAATTGTGGAAGAAATGATGACCGTTACCGTTTCGGAACGTACCACACGTGTAATCGATTTCGATCAGGAAGCAAGTATGGAACAAAAGAAAAGAGAGGGGTATTTTTAGAAAAGTTGCTGGTCACTAGTTCAACCAGCAACCAGCAACAAGTAACAAGCAACAAGCAACCAGCAACCAGCATGAGTAGCTACAAAGAATTAGACATATATAAAATTGCTTTCGAGCTTTCCATAAGGGTCCATAAACTTAGCTTATTACTTCCTAAGTATGAAATGTACGAACAAGGAAGTCAAGTACGACGTTCATCTAAATCAATAAAAGATCAAATAGCCGAAGGTTATGGGAGAAGAAGGTATAAGGCTGATTTTGTTAAATTTCTAATTTATGCTCAAGCTTCAAATGACGAATGTTTTAATCAAATTGAAACAATCATTGAGATTTATCCGGATATTATGGGATGGCGGGAGTTAATAAATGAATATGATATTTTAGGAAAAAGAATCAACAAATTTATTCAATATGTTGAGAATAATTGGCAATCCTAACCAGTAATAATAATACACTGCGTACCAGTAACTAGGAACAAGTAACTAGTAACCAGTAACTAGTAACAAGCAACAAGCAACAAGCAACCAGATGACAAAAAAATTAAACATACAGGAATTCCTTGATCAGGATCAAAAGAAAGACTTACTCAGGCTGTTAACCGCAGGGTCGGTCGACGATGGGAAATCAACCTTGATTGGTCGTTTAATGGCCGACAGTAAAATGCTGTACGAGGATCAGCTTGAAGCCTTACACCGAGACAGTAAACGCGTGGGGCACGCCGGCGAAGAAATCGACTATGCACTTCTTTTGGACGGCTTGAAAGCCGAACGCGAGCAGGGAATTACCATCGATGTGGCTTACCGTTACTTTTCAACCGCAAAACGGAAGTTTATTATTGCGGATACCCCGGGACACGAACAATATACGCGTAACATGATCACCGGCGGATCTACGGCCAACCTGGCCATAATACTTATTGATGCACGTCATGGAGTAATCACACAAACCAAACGCCACACTTACCTGGCCAACCTTTTGGGAATTAAGCACGTTGTGGTGGCGGTGAATAAAATGGATTTGGTGAAGTACAGCCAGGAGCGGTTTGAAGAAATACGAAGTGATTACAATTCGTTTATCACACAGCTGGATATACCTGACGTTAACTTTATTCCACTTTCGGCATTAAAAGGCGACAACGTGGTTGAAACATCGGACAGAATGCCCTGGTACCACGGTCCCAGCCTGCTTGATTTCCTGGAAAACGTACACGTAAGCAGCGACCGCAATTTTACCGATTTGCGTTATCCGGTTCAGTACGTTTTGCGTCCCGATATTAAATTCCGTGGATTCTCTACATCTGTAGCTTCAGGAATCATAAAAAAAGGCGACGAGGTAATGGTTTTGCCTTCGATGAAAAA
>JBFEWU010000429.1:0-3775 GCA_041546215.1 Draconibacterium sp.
AAGGGAATTGACGATTACAACGGCGTAGTTCAGCACCTTATGAATTTTACGCTGGATACTGCTTTCCAGGAAAAACTGGCATGGTGTGCAGAAAACAGCAGGTGAAGAATATTAACCGCAGAAGCGCGGAGACGCTAGAATTATGAGGATGCATGGAATTTGCTCTTTGAAACTCAAATCATAAATGGGTATTGCACAGAGTTATACCGCTGCCGCGCGATTGTATGGCATGGTCAAGAAGGAGAAAAGTCCGAAGTCCGGAGACCGAAGGAATTGATTAATGATTATTGATTATTGATTAATGGAAACGGTGGTTGAACGGTATGAGGTATACACCGCTGCCGCGCGATTGTACCGCGTGGTCAAGAAGGAGAAAAGTCCGGAGACCGAAGACCGAAGGAATTGATTAATGATTATTGATTATTGATTAATGGAAACGGTGGTTGAACGGTATGAGGTGTACAGGATTAGGGATCCGGACAACAATGACAACGAAAAAGACCGAAGACCGAAGACCGGAGACCGAAGACGGAAGAAGCTCAAAGCTGAAAGCTGAATGCTCAAAGGAAGAACGAAGTCCAAAGATCGGAGAAGAGATAAATAATCTTTGCGCCTTTGCGCCTTTGCGAGACAAATCTCCGCGTCTCCGCGCCTCTGCGGTAAAAATTCCTGGCGTCTTTGCGCCTTAGCGGTGAAAACCCCACGAAGTTTTTTATTTTTGCCAGGTACTGAAATGAACACTTAATTTAAAAACAATACACGTGAAGCTAATACCGATTTCGGCAGGAGATTTTCATTGCGATGGCGGAGCACTTTTTGGCGTTATTCCAAAAGTTTTGTGGAGCAAGGTTTACCCGGCAAACGACAATAATTTCACACAACTTACTTTGCGTTGTTTACTTGTTGATACGGGTGAGAAAAGGATCCTGATTGAAACGGGCGTGGGAAACCACTACCCCGAAAAATACCTGCAAAACAATGGAGTTACTTCGGTGGTTCAGGTGGAAAAATCCCTGGCAGAAAATGGCTACACCCCGGATGATATTACCGATGTATTTTTTACCCACCTCCACTGGGACCATTGCACCGGAGCCGTAAAGAACGTGGATGGTAATCTTCATTTGGTATTTCCCAAAGCCACCATGTGGTGCAGCGAAACACAATGGGAACATTCAAAAATCTCAAACCCACGTGAACGCGCAGCTTTTCATACCGGAATTTTGGATTTCATGAACAACTCGGGTAAATTAAAATTAGTGGATCACGAAGGGGAATTGTTTCCGGGTTTTGAAGTCCGGATGTTCGACGGCCATACCCCGGGCCAGATGATCCCGCTCATTCACCACAAGAAAAAAACCTTTGTTTATACGTCCGACCTGTTCTGCACAGCGGCAAATATCCCCGTACTTTGGATACCGGCCTACGACCTTTATCCGGTAAAGGTGATGGAAGAAAAGGCTGCCTTTTTAAAAGAAGTGGCCGACAAGGATTATGTGCTGTTTTTCGAGCACGATTATTATACAGAATGCGCAACGGTGCATGATACCGAAAAAGGTATTGTTTTGAAGGAAAAATTTAAGTTGAGTGAATTGATCTGAAGCACAGGTCAACTTAATCCACTCCTTCGGTTCAACATTTTGGGGAATTCGATTGTATATGCTCCTCCATATCCGTTTTTTTATTGAATTTAAAGCATAGCGACCGGAATCATTTTAAATTTCTCCACCTGCTTTTACAGGTAATCCAGCACTCCCCCGCCCCGGGATCGAATTTCGGTGAATCTTATTCAGAAATCATGTCGCAACAAAATTTAATACCATACGACAATTGACATATGGGTCGTAAGGCGCTTAATCGGGCATAAACCCGGATCATGCCATTTCTTCAGAGTTATTTTACCAGTAGAGGGGTATAAATATGAAAATTACTACATTTGAAACTCTATTTTTTTGACAAAGGTATCATGAGTAAAATAACGATCACCCTCCAGCCCATTGACCATGCCATCCAGGTAAAAAAAGGGACTCCGTTAATTGATGTTTTGCATGAATACGGTGTGGAATTTCCTTGTGGGGGGAAAGGCACATGCGGATCGTGCAAGATCAAGCTCCTGGAGGGAGAAATAGAAGTGGATGAAATACACCGCCAGAAACTCGCCAAACTCAAACTTGAAAACAGCTGGCGTCTGGCTTGTTTTTGCAAAGCAGAATCAGATCTCACGCTTGAAATTTCGCAGTTTGATACCATTATACTGGCCGACAACACCTCCTTTGAGTTTACACCACAAACCGGCTATGGGATTGCTGTTGACCTGGGAACCACAACCATTGTTACTCAAATTGTCAACCTTGAAAATGGCCATATTTTAGATTCAGTTTCTGATGTGAATCCACAGGGAAAATATGGAGGTGATTTAATTGCCCGAATACAAGCCTGCCTGGATGGAAAACAAGCCGAAATGCAGGCAATGGTCCACACCAGAGTTGGAGCAATGCTGGAGAGCATGCTTGAAAAGCACAGGATTGAAGTAAGCAAGGTTTCCCTTGTCGGGAATACCGTTATGCATCATATTTTTTGCGGTTTAGATGTGCAGGCACTCTCCATGTACCCTTTTGAATCGATGAACCTGGGCGCTCAAAACCTGAATGCCGGCAACCTGGGCTGGAACCTGCCCGCATCGGCAAGTATCCAGTTTTATCCTTCCATCGGAAGCTTTGTGGGAAGCGATATCCTGGCCGGAATTGCCGCCACAAAAATGCTTGAAAAAGAAAAGTATTCGCTGCTTATAGACCTGGGCACAAACGGTGAAATTGCAGTGGGGAACAAACATAAAGTTTTATGTGCATCCACCGCGGCCGGACCTGCCTACGAAGGAGCAAACATTAGCCATGGCATGCGTGCCACGACCGGAGCCATCTCGTCGGTTAGCTCAAACAAGGGAACACTTACCAGCCATGTAATTGGCAATGCCAAAGCAAAAGGAATTTGCGGCAGTGGTTTAATCGATGTAATGGCCATTTTGCTCGAACAACAGCAAATTGGCATGTTTGGTGAAATCAACTCGGGCGAAGAGGAAATTGCCATTACCAAAAAAGTATCCTTGACACAGCAGGATATCCGTGAATTTCAATTGGCAAAAGCTGCCATTGCCACAGGCGTCCAAATTCTGCTGAACGATTTTAAAATTACCATGGACGAAGTGGAGAATGTCTATATAGCCGGCGGATTTGGAAACTTTTTAAACCTTAAAAATGTCATTCGTACAGGCACGATAGAAGCAAAGGAAGAGCAAATACGAAAACTGGGAAATACGGCATTGATTGGAGCCAAAATGTTTTTGTTTGAAAATGAAACCTTTATCAACAACATTCTCAATAAAACCAGGCATATCAATCTTGAAGGTGAAAGTACCTTTCAGGATATCTATATTGATAAGATGTTGTTGGTGTAATCAATCAGGTCCACTGCTGACACGCGATTGTACCCAATCCGTAAGCATTTCTTCCATTTCCATTGTCACAGGTTCTGCTTTTCAATCCAGCCCGGTTCGCAACTAATTGCTGATCGCACACCGGGAAGGGATCGGCGGTTTCTAACCGCCGTTTTACTGCAATTGCACGGTAACACGGGAAAGGGATCGGCGGTTTCTAACCGCCGTTCTCAAACTTGCAGATTCCACCTCCACTGCCACTCCACTGCCGCGCGATTGCATCGCGTGGTGAAGGATAATTTTGTATGCATTTATTTTTGTGAATTAAACCAATACCACGCGATG
>JBFEWU010000557.1:0-2260 GCA_041546215.1 Draconibacterium sp.
ACATGAATTTTGCCTTTGCTTTCTGCCTGCGACAAATCGTTTATGCACAGATTTTTGTTAGCCAAAAACCATCCTTAACCCGACGCTAGTTTATCCATTTTACATACCGGAAGTCCTGCCGGTGTGCCAATTCTTTATTTTTGGCATATAGCCGAAAACTATAGGAAAAAGATCCCGGATGATCGGGAGCGATAATGCGTTTGAAGGCACAAACCGTACCCTGGCAGGCTTCACCTTTAAATTCCAGGATGGCAGAGATCTTTTCATATCCATCTTCCGTTGTTTCGGTAATTACCAGTTCGCAACCAATATTTTCACAACTTAATCCTTTTAAATCAACAGTCACCTTAACCGGGTATTCATTTCCCATTACCATTTTTTGAGTGACTCCATCGGTGATCTCAATGCTTTTAACCTCAATTGCATCCCATTTTTCGGCTACTTTAGCTTTCCAGTCTGCCAGCTCTTTGGCGAGTTTAAAGGCATCTGCATTCACTTTTTTCGAACGCTTAAACAAAGGATTGTAATACCGGTCCTGGTAGTCTTTAATCATTCGGGCGGTAGTAAAGTGTGGCGACACCTGTGCCAGGGTATTTTTCACAAAACCAATCCATTTTTCAGGCACATCCTGCGAATTTCGGGTATAATAAGCCGGTACTACCTCCTGTTCCAGAATATCGTAAATGGTTTCTGCATCCAGCTCATCCTGGAAATCCTGTACATCGTAAGTACGTTCGGCCGGCAATGCCCATCCCGCATCCTTTTTGTAGCCTTCAACCCACCATCCGTCAAGCACCGAGAAATGAAGGGTTCCGTTCATCACACCTTTTTCGCCGCTGGTTCCTGAAGCTTCCAGGGGGCGTGTGGGTGTGTTCATCCAGATGTCCACTCCCTGTAACAGTATTTTTGCCAGGTTCATATCGTAGTTCTGCACAAAAAGAATTTTACCCCTGAACTCAGGCATTTTAGAAACCTCAACGATGTGTTTAATCAAATCCTGTCCCGCTTTATCGGCAGGGTGTGCTTTGCCGGCAAAGATAAACTGCACCGGGCGGTCGGGATTGTTAACAATTTTAGCCAGCTTGTCCAGATTACGGAACAACAAATGCGCACGCTTATACGTAGCAAACCGGCGGGCAAAACCGATGGTTAAGGTATTGGGATTTAGTTTGCTTGTTATCTCATTTATTAATTTCGGATTTTCATGGCGTTTTATCCAGTTGTCGGCAAAGCGTTGTTTAACGTAGTTGATAAGCTTCATCCGTAACTTTTTACGCAGTTCCCAAATTTCATGGTCGGGGACATTGTAAATGTTCTTCCAAACCTCAAAATCCAGCTGATTGGCAGGGAACTCCTCCCCAAAATATTTCTTATGGATGTCTTTCCATTCTTTGGCTGCCCAGGTGGGATAGTGCACTCCGTTGGTTACATAACCAATTTCCAGTTCTTCTTCTAAAAAGCCCGGGAATAAGTCTTTTAAAACCGTTTTACTTACGTCGCCATGCAGCATACTAACCCCGTTGATCCCCATGGAGAGATTACTGGCCAGGTAACTCATGTTAAAATGATCTTCCTCCTTTTTGGCTTTCCCAAGCAGATCAAACTCTTCCCAGCTTAATCCTAATTTTGCCGGATAAAAGCCCATGTAGTGCCTGAACATGTCTTTGTGGAAGGAATCGTGTCCTGCAGGAACAGGCGTATGTGTAGTAAATACAGTAGATGCACTTACCACTTCTTTTGCCTCGGCAAAGGTCATCTCTTCTGAACTTACGAGATCAGAGATTCTTTCGATGCCGATAAATGCAGCATGCCCTTCATTGCAATGATAGACATCGGATTTGTACCCCAGCTTATTCAATGCTTTTATACCTCCTAAACCCAGGAGCATTTCCTGTTTTAAGCGGTTTTCGTTGTCACCTCCATACAAATGGTGAGTTACAAAGCGATCTTCCTCCCGGTTGTCTTCGTGGTCGGCATCGAGCAGATACAGTTTTACAGATCCAACATTCACCTGCCAAACCCTGGCATTTAATGTTCTTCCCGGATATTCCACTTCAACCGAAATCCAGTTTCCATCTTTGTCCATTGCCGGTTCAACAGGTATTTCCGAAAATTTCTGGGCATCGTAGTTGGCCATTTGCTCACCATATAAATTCAGGGTTTGCTTGAAATAGCCATAACGGTATAATAATCCAACACCCACCAGGTTTACTTTCGAGTCACTGGCCTCTTTTAAATAGTCGCCCGCAAGGATTCCCAG
>JBFEWU010000023.1:0-25761 GCA_041546215.1 Draconibacterium sp.
ACGCCCCATAAGTCCAGTTTGGGCCTTTCATTCCCGGGTAATTAAACCGGTCCATCATTAAAGCCACGTATTTAGCAGGATAACCTTCGGGAAGCTCTACCACATTGGGCCACACTCTTGTTCCCGACGCTTCTGTCCAGGGTGGCAAATCCAGATTCTTCTCCCTTTTTTAAAACACGTATGCTTTTTCATATTCATCTATTAAATGCCTTCATTAGCCTGTTTGTCAATATTTGGAGTTTGAGGGCCGGAATTTCCAAAGCAGGAAAAATCGGTCCAGCCCATATCGTCAAACGAAAATGAGGATAATGTTGAGGTTTGTTGCTTATTTTATATGCTTTGTTCTTTTCAGCAGAATTGCAGTTTGATAAGAATCCCAAAGCAATAAAACACAGTGTTAAACTTTTAAATAAAATCTTCATAACAATTGATTGCATTTACTCTCCAAATGTTTTATTGTATAGTTTTTCTTCCTTATCAAAACAACCTGCCATGTGAATAATAGCGTCATCATTTTCGATGGTAACCGGCGAATCGGAAATATAATTCCGCATTCGGCTTCCCCATACCGACACGGTTAATTTGCTGTTCCCACGTACCAGCAAATAATCCCACGAACTATTTTCCTTAACTGTAGTTAAAGCACCATTTCCGCCCGAAAAAGCTTCCACATTACTGAGTGAAGTATGCCCTTTCCCTTCAATTATAATTGGGTGAATGTTTTCTACCTTCTCCCCGGTATTGGCAATAATCGAACCTTGCGCTATTTGCCAGTTTCTGTTTTTGGTGTTGTTCCCTCGTTTTAAGATGCCCACTGCCACGCAATCGAAATTAAAATTCGTTAATTGCCCGTAAGATTCATCATCCAGTAAAATTCCACCATAAGTACCAAAAGTGAAAAGATCAATGATCTGGGCATTGTCCGTATGATTTATGGTGTACGCATAGGTTTTTTTAGCAATGACAGCATCGACAACTGCACGGCTAACCTGGCCACCGATATAACGTTGTGCTGCAGGATTTACGTGACAATGCAGAATACGCGGAACATCGTAACAATAATCCATACGGATAAACTGGCCACTTAAGGGGTAGCCATAGCAATGCTCAAAAGTCATTAACTCACACGGATAACTTTTGTCGGCATTAAAATCGAAGGCTATGTATTCGCCGTAAAAAGTAAGGCACGACAAGTAGACACCCTGTGTACTGCTGGTTTTAGAAACCTGGATGGTTGGTTTGTAAGGAATTATTTTTGCCGGATCTTTTATGGATTGTTGGGGATACCAAAACTGAATTCCTTTGATCTGAGTACCCAACTCTACGGTTATAAATGTATTTTCTTTATCGGTAATGGCAAACACACTCCCCACCGGTTGTTTTTTTGCAGGATGCGAAGTACCCCTGTGAGTTGGGCCATGCACGCCAATCAGAGAAACATTTTTCTTCAAAACCAATCCACCATCAATGTAATAGGGTTCATCTGAAGGTTCTACAAAAAGCGCTGCACCCCGCTCAGAAGCCCAGTCAATTGCCTTTTGAAGATTGACTTTATTTTCTGCCGCACTGTTTCCTGGTAATACATCAAAATCTCTGATGCTCGTTTTTTCTGAAGCATTCAGCATACTAAAGACAAGCAAAAGGAGAATCGTTAAGTTGGTTTTCATATACGATTAAAATTGGTTACTTTCAAAGGTGTCGTATGAAACTCGCATTATTTTAATCATTCCCCTCCCGCTGGGCGGGACAGGTCGGGTGTGAATATTTTACATGCTCGTTTCATATCATTTTGTTTTTATCTATTGATAGTCTATGGTCTCAGGAAGCTCATCAAATCCGAAATATTTATGCTCGATTTTCTCCCCCTGAACTTTAATTATGCGCATTCCTGAGGGAGCATCTCCCAAAGGCTTTCCTGCCGAACCCGTGGTTACCAGTTCAAGTTCCCGGTAAGTATTTAAAATATTGTTATGATGATGTCCTGAAAAAACCACGTCAACTCCGGTGGCGACAAATAAATCGAGATACTTTCTCCGATACTCGATATCGATGTTTGCATAGGCCGTGGGTTCATCCACATGCTGAATGAAAAAAGGATAATGACAAAACACAAAAGTATGGTTGAGATCAACTCCTCTCCTAAGTTTTCTATTCAACCACTGGTACTGTTTACTTTCTTCCTTTTCCAGTTTCCCTTTTATCAAACTGGTATTAAAACCTATGAACAACGAACCTTTGTGTGAGAATACAAAACGGTCTTTTCCGTAATTCTTTCGATATTCTTTCAGGCTATTTTTATCCGGCATGGTACCCACATCGTGATTACCCGGCAAATAATAAACCTGAATTTGTGGATTTATTTCTGCAGTCAATCGTTTGAATTCATTGATCTGCTCCCGGGAATTTTGGTCGTTGACAAAATCACCGGTTATCACAACAAATTCCGGGTTGAGCCTGTTTATGCCATCCACCGCCTTTTGATAAAGAACTGTCTCTTTTTCGAAACTTTTATTCTTATGGAACATTCCAAACTGTGTATCGGAGATCTGAATGAAAAAATAGGTTTCGGATTTATTTTGTGCGAATGTGCCAACTGCTGTCAGGAACAACATTAGCACAGAAATAAGTCGCTTATTTAATGACTTGTATGGATACATATTTAATAAATTCATTTTGTGGTTTAAATGTATCCAAATTTATTGCAATTCAACAAATTTAAAATCAATATGTGTATTGTTTCTATCCGCTCAAATGGTAGTACTGATTCACGAAAAATTGTCATAACAAAACAGCATTTTATATTCTATTTTACCGTTGCACTACGACAAAAGGTTCGTAAAGACCGTAATCCATCAAATAATAATCCGATGCTGCAGGAATCTCATCCGGTGCGCCGTTCCACGAATGCGGGCCATGTATCCAGCTATTGTTGTCATGATAGAAAAAGCCAAAGGTATTTTTAAGGCTGCCTGTCACTTTTACGGTTATCTCATTTTCTCCTTCACCTATCCATTCAGAAACATCCAAAGAGTTGGGGTGCCAGGCAATGAGTCCTGCATTTTTTCCATTTACCCATACTTCTGCAATGGTTCCTTTCCATTGCGGTAAGCGAACTTCGTATCGGGCATTGGCAGCCTTGCTTATATCGATTTTTTGGGAATAAGCCACTTTTTGGGAATAGAACGGTAAGCCCAGGTGTTGCCATGAGCCCAATTCCGTAATTTCTCCACCACTTATTTCAAATCCCTTTTGAGCCGGAGTAACCAAAAAATCGCCCAACAAATAAACCGGCATTACTTCGGCAAGGATGTGCATTATGGATGCCTTAATGGCAAGTGTATTTTTCCCCGGCTTTAAGAATTTCCCAATGTCATATTGCGGAAATTCTTTTGCAATCCAATAACTGCCTTCTTTTTCGGAAACCACATTGCCATTTATACTTACCTGCCAGAGTTCGGGTCGCTCAACCACAGCCCGTATTGATTTCATTGCCTCCTCATTAAGATTTTCATTGATGTAAAAATGGTAACTTGCCTCAAAACCTGAGTCCATTGAAAACAATGAATCCAGTTCAAGATAATTCTTTTTATACTGAATTTTATGTTGCCAGGGATTCCCCAGCTCAATGCCGTTTTCGTGATACAAACCTATAAGGGCATCCATAAAATAACTTTCCTTTTTCTCTGATTTGGAAGTTTTTAAATCCAGATAATTTACCACCATAATATTATCCGACTCACGTTTTACCTGCACCGGTCCCTTTGCATAAAGAAGCTTTTCTTTTCCGGAAAATGGGAATTCTTCCAATTCACCCGGATTACTTTTCGTTGAGATAAACAGGGCACTACCAGCAGGCTCCAGTTCAACCACAAAGTGTGTTTTACCATTTTCCGATTCTGTGGGATAGCGAAATTCCTTTCCGGTAACCAAATCGGATTTTATTATATGTTTGCCCGAAAGAGAAATTTCTGCTTTTGCCGGTTTTGTTTTGTGAGAATTAACAACCAGGAGCAATTCCCCGTCTTCAAGAATCCTTCGTTGATGATAAAGCATTCCGTTTTGGGTAAAGTCTTTCATTGAAAAATTATCCGACGCCAGCATCTTTTGTACCTTTTCTTCCCTTAAATCTTTGGCGATCATCCATTGCTCTGCATATTGTGATGCCAAGTCCTTCACTTTATCAGACACTTCTCCATCGACCCGGGTTACATTCAATTGGATCGACAATATCTTTCCTCCCTTTTCGAGGTATTTGGCCAGAAGATCCAGTGTTGAACTGTCCATATTTTCCATTTCTGCCGGTATAACCACCAAAGAATAATCACGTTGCCCAATCCTGAATTTATCGCCGTTGACACTGCCCATCACATGAATCACGTTTTCAGAACCCAGGTCATATTCCCAATGATTTTGTTCCAGTTGATAAACAAAGTGCTTAAAGCCCCTTCTGATCTCCTCGATTTTTGGATTTCGCACCTTCCGCGAAAAATACATCCAGGCGCTTGTGGTGGGCTGAAGCACCAGTGTGTTATTCATTTGCTCGCCGGCCGACATAGCCAGGCTCACGCGGCCAATGTAATCGCCCATTAATTTGTAGTGATCCCACCAGGGTTCGTGGTAGGAAAAAGATGGCGGATAATCGAACTTCCTCACACCATTTAAGGAATAATACGAAAGGTGTTGATTTACAAAATTTACACCCAGAACGCACTGCCAATCCACCAAACGTTTTTGCTCTTCGAAATCCATTTCCCAGCCGCCACCACCATAGGTTTCGCTAAGTGTTCGTTTCCTTCCTGCCTGGTTGGCTGCACTTCGTAATTCGCGCACGGCGCGATCGTTCCCGAACTGCCTGCCCAAACCAAGGCTATCCAGTTTATTTCCCAGCATATCAATCCCCGGCATTTGATGCCAGATGTAAAACGCTGCTTCGTCGAAACCATGCGTTGGTTCGGGCCAGCCATGTTCCCAGTAATGGCCGGTCCAATGCAGGTTATTCTCATCACAGTACGTACTCCATGGTTTGGCCCAACGATCAAGAAATAACTCCAGGATAAGTTCATAGTAATCGTGACGTACTTTTTGCCAATTGCCAACTTCTTCGACCAAAGAAGGAAGGTTTACCTTTAAATCGTAGGCCCAGCGTTCCTTAAAAACGGCAAACAAATCAGGTGTCCAACGCATGACTGATCCCCTTGCCATGGCCGCTTCAAGGTTGGGTTCATCGGTAAATACGCCCGGTACTGTCTTGCCAAAATCCATTTTATTCCTTTCATAGCCCCTGGACATGGTAAGCTCCAGGAACTTATCGGTTACACCGGGGTACAGCAAATCCACATAGGAAAAACCACCATACCAGGGCGATTTTCCGGGATAAGCTTTTTCAAAGACATAATAGCTCCCGGTTTTCCCTTTTTCCTTATCAATTGAGTTTGTAATATCTGTAAATTTATCGCCCTCCCTTTTTAAAACCACTTCAATATGCGCTGAAGGCATAACATCAACCTGATCCTGGATATACATTCTGAGGCTTGAACCATGTTTATATGAATCGGGCATTTCAGCAGGAACATGACCCCCTGCAAATCCTGAGGGATAGGAATTTTCATCGTATATCCAGACTTTCATATCCAGTTCTTTTCCTTTTTCAACGGTATAATCAAACAGCTCAAACCACTCGTTCGAAAGATATTCGCTTAGTAATCCCGGTCGTGGGTGCACAAATACCCCACCAATTCCTGCATTTTTAAATTGCTGCATCTGAAAGTCAATGCCCTCTTTGGTGATTTCATCGTTCCAATCCCAAAGCGGAGCACTCCTGTATTCCGAGGGTGGATCAGCCCAAAGGCCCCTTAGCTCTTCAACCGTGTTAAGCGTATTTTCATTTGAAGACTTTTGTGTACAGCCTGAAAACATAAACAAGGAGAGTAGAATAAATCCAATTTTGATGTGATCTGATTTTTTCATAATGTAAGCTGGAATTTAATTGATTTAACGAGTTATGTTGGAACAATCGCTCCATGGTCATTCAACAGATTTCGAATTTTATCTGCAGGGATTTTATTAATGTCCTTCTTTTGATCTTATTCATAATATCGCTTTCTCTTTGTTTGATTACTATCTCATCAAACAAAGAATTTATAAATCCGGGAACCACTCTTTATCAAACGAATTCCGCAGATTCTCCAATACTTTCGAATGCGATTCTTCATTCGTAAAATGTGTGGTTTCAAAAGGATCCTTATTTAAATCCATTAGGCGTTCCTCAATTCCCACAGCATCGTACCTTACATACTTATATCCCTCTTCATTGACAACCATTCTGCTAATTTCTCCTTCAACGCCAAGCGTCTTCCTCCACGACGTTTCGTGACCTTCAAAAAGGGATTTCAAACTTCTGCCTCTCGGGTCTGTGTGAACTTTAATGCCTGCATAATCGCAAACCGTTGGAAGCAAATCCAGGCCATTGGACACCAAACTTGTCTTATCCACCTGGCCTGCCGGGATCTTCCCTTTCCACATGGCTGCAAAGGGAATATTTGTCGACTCCTCGTACATCACCGTTTTGTGCTCCATGCGGTGTGAGGCATCATTATCGCCATGGTCGCTTGAAAAGATCACCAGTGTATTTTCCTCTTGTCCACTTGCCTTTAAGGCATCCAAAATTACCTGAATCCGGGCATCCACCATTTCTGTTAATCGTGCATAGGCCCAACGGTGCATGCGCCACTGATCTTCGGTATAGTTTTCTCGTGCACTTTTACGAAAAGAACGTTGGTCTAATAAGGAGCCAATCGCCAAAGCTTCGTCCTCTTGTGGTTCAAAATTCGGAGGAAGCGGAGGACAGTATTTCTCGAAAAAGGTCTCCCTTTCTATCCCTTCCGGCAATTTTAGAGCTTCATCTAAGGCAGCTAATTCGGTTTTTCCATTTCTGAGAATTCCTTGTGACTGCTCAGAATTGGCAAAATCACGAATGGCCATATAACATATATCGTGGGGATTTATTAGCGAGACCACCATGAAATAGGGATTTTCATGCTTTTTCTTAATGTACTTTGCCGCTTCGTTGGCAAGGACATCTCTTTCATCATTTGAAATATCTTTAAATCCCAGCGCCTTGGGAGTTAAGGAAGGTGGTAAATGTTCTTTTCCTCCATAAATCAGGTCGTATCCGGCTTCTTTTAAATGAGCGGCCAGGGTGGTCGTCTTTACCTCTTCACTCACCTCCGGAATTTGCATAGCCCCCCTGTTTTCCCGTACCTGTTTTCCATCTTTGTCGTTGAAATACCCTGGAAACCTGCCGGTCATCATACTTACCCGCGCCGGAGAACAAACCGGATTCGTCGTGTAAGCACGGGTAAACCGGATTCCATTTTCGGCAATATAATCCATTGCCGGAGTTTTTAGGTATTCATTACCCGAACAGCTCATCATGGTTTCGCTTTGCTGGTCGGTATAAAGGTAAATGATGTTGGGTTTTGGTGCCTCTCCTTTCTTCTTTTCAGTACAGGCAAAAAAAAGGAACACAGGAAACAAATAGAATAATGATTTGAAACGCATCGTATATTTTTTTAGACTGTTCTACTTAATTTCCCAACTCCACACCTTCCAAGCCAGCCGAAAAAGGGCTTTTGTATCTGCCGGCCCAGGCCTGTGCAGTAGGATTATCTGTTAAACTTCTGCAATAATTTGCGAGTGTGGTAGTAAGTTTTATCTCCACATTATTGGTGCCTTCATCCATAAACCCGTCAACATTATAGGAGTGATTTCCGTACCATCTGATTCCAACATTTTTACCATTTACAAGCAATTCGCTTACAGCCTCGTTTACCTCGGTAAGATTTATAAATTTTACCTCATCCGAATTTTCCAATTGTGTGGAGTAAGTAACCGTTCCGGCAAAAGTTTTTATGGCTTCGCTGGCAGCGTCTTTAAAATCGATCAACTGGTCCATTTCTTCGTAAAATACACTGCCGTTAATGTGTTCGAACTTCACCTCCCAGTTTGTGAGCAAATTACTCGTTTCCGCTACCGGAGTAGTGAACTCATATTCCCGGACATCAATATCCGCATTTTCAAAAACAATCAATGCCGACTCCAGGGCTTTTAGCTGTATTTGTAATTTATTTTTTTCTGAAAAAACCAGTTTAAAACGTTCACCGCTTGCGGGAATCCAGAGATAAGGAATTTTATTCCCGGCCTGAAAAGTGGCATCAAAACTCACTCCCTTTTTACGATCCGAATTCGCAAAGAAATAAACTTCCTGTTCTCCCCTGCTTTGTTTCATACAAAAGAGGTGGCTTTTGGGATGATTTATATTTACCTGTGACTGAAGTGCTGTTTCTTCCATGAGCTTTCTTGTCCAGGCTATAAAATCGTCATTTTCTCCAGGAGCATCAATCAGAAATCCATTCCCGGTTTCAAGGATATTCCCAACGGCATCTGCTACTTCAGCATCATTCTTTTCGGCATTTTTATACGAAAGGGAACGATGTGGCTTTTTCCCAACAAAAATGACTTTCCCACCCGCTTCAGCAAAGGCATCAAGCTTTTTCGCGGCCTCCGGCGTAAGCGACTCCACTTCGGTGAGAATTACTGCTTTATAACTCATTTCACCACAAATTAAAAGTTCGCCCTTTATGGTGGCTGTTTCCAAAACCGGCTGGTGGATGTAATCGCAGGAACTACCCAAATTACTGATGGGCTCCCACAGGCACGCATAGTACCAGGGTTTATCATTCAAAAATGCTCTTGAAGGGCCCACTTCGCCCCAATAGTCGCGTAATCTGCCCAGGACGGCAATATCAACTTCGGGTTTCGAATTTTGGAAAACGGACGACAAGCGAGCGTTGTAATCGGTCCAGTTCCGAAAATATTTCCACCAGGTATTTTGTTCGCTGAAATAAGCCCCGTAGCGCATCCAGCCCGGGAATCCGGCTTCGGGTGGTGAATAATTATAACCATGCAAGACCGAATGGTTGATGCCGGTAATAAAATTCATATCATCCGACTGTTTGAGTGTTTCCAGTGATGTACGAAAAACACCACTGGTATTTGTCATTGCTTCGCTGCTTGTTATGCTTTTCCCATTGATATGAGCCGCTGCTGAAGCCGCTTTGTTCCATAGCATATACCCATGGGTTCTATTCCAGGTGTATTCCGCGGGTATTGCCTCGTTCTTACCCCAGGAGTAAATCCAGTTGTTACTCTCGGGAATATCCGGAATCATATTCCCTTGAAAAAGCCCCATATAATATGGAATTCCATAGGCTTGATACCGACAAAGCACATTGTTTTCAGTGCAGAAATTTTGAAATTCGGTGGTGAATCGTTCCAGAAAAACCTTTATAATCGTGTTGTAATAATCGTACTGAACACGTCTGACCGTTTCGGCCAATTCCCTTGTGGTTTCATAGCGATTTTCCTGCCCCGCCGGCTGAATGACGAAGGGTAACCAGGGAGTGATATCGTAGCCATTTTGTTCAATAAATTTTTCCTTCATATCATCGGTCCAGTTGGAACCTCCCAGCTCAATACTATCGCAAAACAAGGCTCTTATCAAATCCGACAAGGTAAGCCCGGTTTCTTTCTCAATGGCTTTTAATCGATTTAAGTAGGCTCGTACTGCATCGGTTTTGTAATGGTCCATAATGGGTCCGTCGGCACCGGGAGATCCATGATAAACGCTTTTAAAATTTCGTTCGTTATACACGAAGACCAGAACGTAATCCATCGCATTGACCTGATAGACCAGGTGGCTATTTTTCACTTCCCCGGTAATGTCAATGATCTCTTCGGGAGAATTTATCTGAACGGGAATAAGTTTTGCAGAAAGCAATTCCACATCGCTTGTTTCCTTTATTTTTACAGTCCCCGGTGTATGCTGGCTTTTAAAGGAAAGAAAGGTATCCAGGTCAATATTGACGGAAGTATTGGCCTTAACATCCATTCTTTTAATACCAAGTCTTTGCATGGTCTCATCCTCTTTCAAAAATTGACCGCCAAATGGCCAGCCCGAGCCGACAATTAAGTCGGTGATCATGTCCAGCTTCCGGGCTTCTTCGCTGGCAATTTTCACCCTATTGATCCATTCTTCCCCGGCCCATTGAAGCGGTTTGGCATCGGTTTTCTGTGCATGTGGCGGCATGGCTATGGAATTGATTTCCACTCCTCCAATACCGGCTTCTTTCATTACAGCCAACTCACGCTTTATCTCGGTGGCTTCAACACAGTTGCCATTCCACCACCAACGAACCATTGGGCGTGCATCGGCTGCAGGATCCTGGAATTTTTCAAATAAGGTATTGTCTTCCGTTTGGCTTTTGCAACAGCACAGCACCAGACAAATAATTACCGGGAAAAGTGTGAACGCTTTTTTAGGCATGATATTTAGTTTAGCAGATTATGGTTTTCTTCAAATTTAGAAATCTTCAGCATAAAGTTAACCATCATGTTTTCGATAAACAATAAACAAAATGACCAATAATTTATATTTTTTGACACAGCACATCCCAAAGCACCTGTCAGTAAATTTTCACCGGACCAAGAATCCCCATGGAAGAATGGGGCTGCCGCCTGGTCCATCCCATTGCCACCTGATTATCTTTCAGGCTCTTCATATAGTTGCCAATTACGGTTGTTAACTTTATCGATAATTTATTTTCACCCTGTTTCAGGGCATCTCCAATCTCATACCGATGAGCACCGTACCACCTGGTTCCAATTCGTTTTCCGTTCAATGTAAGTTCCGAAACTCCTTTAACATTGCCCAGGTCAATACTTTGAATTTCATCAGAATCAATTGTGATGTTTTTTTCATAGATCACTTCACCGGCAAATTCTTTAGTTTCGTTATTTTCAATTAAATCATTTAACGCGTGCAAGCTAAGTTGCTTACTTCCACCATTGATATGATTTAACCGCAAATTCCATGGCCCGACAATTGTTTTTCCATTATGGACCGGAGTAAGAACCTTATATTCTTCACCTGTAGCTTCTGCCTCAAAAACGATAATTACTGATGTCGCCCGGGGAAGCTCCAGTTGAATGCTGTTATTACGCTCCATAACAGGATATCGTTTTTTCTCTCCTGTCTCGGGATTCCAGATCCAGGGATGCAAACCAGGACTTACATCAAATTCAGCCAGGGTTGAAATGTTCTCCGATAAACTTGTGTTGGCAATAAAAAACAGGCTATTCTCCCCTATCCGGTAACTCGACTGGCCCAGGAATTTATGCGTTTTATCAAATTTCACATAAGGTGACAACCCGATTCTTTCCTGCAATTTGCCATACCAGCGAATTACATCGCCTGTTGGTGCAGGGTTATTAAATACATTTTCTTTCCTCCCTATTTCCTCCACGAGCCTTTTTACTGCTGCATCATTTTTATCTCCTTCGTGGTAGCTTGGTGATTTAACCGGCTGTTTTCCAATAAAAACAATTTTACCACCACCTTCTGCGAATTCACCCAGGGCCTGTGTGGTTTTTAAATCCAGTGTTTCAATTTCAGGCAGTAGTATTGTTGAATAGCTTCTTTCGTTATACATCATTTTACCCCTGGAAAAAGAAGCATTTTTCAGGATATTTTCACTTATATAGTCGCATCCGCCTCCGTTTTGATGAACGGCCTCCCAAAGGTTATTCTGGTATTCGGGATACCACTTTTGCGGGAAAGGATCGCGCTGAGGTCCATGTTTCAGCCATAAATCGGTTAGTGGCTGAAGAATGGCCACATTAGCCTGGGGAACAGCATTCTGCAAAAGATAGGATACACGTGCTTTGTAGTCGGCCCAGGCCCTGAAATAGGGCCACCAGGTATTCTTTTCATTAAAATACGTTCCATACCTGATCCATCCCGGAAAAGGAGCTTCGGGAGGAGAATAGTTAAATCCGTGGAGAATGGAATGGTTTACCCCCGAGATATTACTTTGATCGCCCGCAATTTTAATGTGTTCCAAGGTGGCCATAAAAGCCATGGAAGTATTGGTTATTTCCTCGCAGCTTACAATCCTTTTCCCGGCAAGGTTAGCCCCCGAGGCCACATATTTGTTACACATCCTGGGTGCCCTTCCACGCAGCCCGGTATCGGGATATTCTGTTCCCACATCCCGAAATAACCAGGTTTCACATTCGGGAATGTCAATCTCCATACTGGCTTCAAGCGGATGCATGCCACGACCATATGCCTGCATCCTCGATTGTACATTATTGGCATGGCACCAGTCATTAAAAGTATCTATAAATCGTTCTTTAAATAGTTCAATACGGGTTTGGTAAAAATCTAAATCTACACGTTTAATCTCTTCCTGAACAGCTTCCGAAAACTTTGTCCCATATTCTCCTTCCAGCGGATTCCCCATGTGTCCCACTTTTTTAAGTACAAAAGGCAGGTAAGGTTCCAGGGCATATCCTCTTCTCTTTTTAAATTCATCGGGCAAATCATCATTCCAGTTGGCACCTTCCAATTCCATGCTATCGCAAAACATGGCCCGTATATAATCCCCCATATTGCCTGCTTTCCCGGTAATAAAATCAGATATCCGGTTCAAATAGGCTTCCGTGGCTTCTTTGCTGTAGTGGTTCAACACCGGCCCTGCCGCTCCCGGGGCTCCGTTTATTACAGCCATATATCCGGTAAGCTTCACAATATAATAGAGTACATGTTCACCCTTAGGAACATCAAAAGAAATTTCATCATTGGCAATTTGGGCCATAAGGTCTTCCCCTTCGATAAATTCTTTCGACACTTTGGGAAGCAATCGTGCCATTACCAAATCTTTGTAAACAGTTTTATTTTTTGAATGGATTTTGGGATCCACTTTGTCCAGCAGATCCTGAATTTTAAAACGATGGTTCATCCCGCCACCGAGGTCGATGGTTTCGATGGTTACCATTTGGGTTTGTTCATCTTTTTTTAGAAACTCGCCACCAAAAGGCCATCCCGATCCCACAATCATATCGCAAATAATTCCGCGTTCTTTTGCACCTTGCAAGGCAACTTGCAACATCTCCAGCCACTCCTCGGTAAAAATGGTCAATTCTTCATATCCTGCAGGATCGGCACCCCCGGGAAAGGCAATCGGATTGATTTCAACTCCACCAATCCCGGCAGCTTTCATTACATCCAGTTCACGCAATATTTCCCTTTTCGACAGGCGGTTTCCGTTCCACCACCAACGTACAAATAGTTTGGCTTCAAGCGGTGGATTTTTAAATCCTTCATAAATATCTTCCAGTGAACCATTTTCCAACCTGGGATTTACACATCCCAAAACAGAATTTATCATTACTGCTCCTGAAGTTGCCAGGAGACTGCTTTTTACAAAATCACGTCGTTTCATCTGTATAATTTTTTGAATTCTGAACGATTATCCGCTAAGAGGTGCAGAATACATTCAAAAACTCGTATGTTTTCCTATTTTTCCTTTCTGTTCTGTCAACCGGCGGATCATGCCGTTTTACTCTTCAATACTTATACTCCCCAACTTATACCTCTTGAATCCATCATCCCCTGAGTAAGGCAATTCATAAACCGGTGTCCCGTCAGCCTGACCAACAGATACATAGAGTTCAAAAGTTCCGCGTTGTACATTTCGGGCAAAGCTTTTTATGCTATCCTTATAAGCCAGGCCAATGGTAAATTCAGATTCCATCGTTTTTAAGGGACTTTCTCCGGGGGCTCCGGTTTTAAGATTTTTTACATTCAGTTGCTCATCAACCAAAACGGCGATAATACCTCCCTTTTTATCCTTTACGGTAAAACACGGGTAACCACCTCTGTAACAAGGTGCCACGCCTGCATTGCTCCATTTGTATTTTATACGGAAGGTTTCGCCAACGTTTATTTTATCAGGCCAGCTCACCTCTTTCAACTGAAGCCGGTAACCCATCCTCAGATTTATTTTATCGATAACGTCGCGATTTTCATTCAGCAAAATACGCGGCCACCAGTGAATTGACATATAACTGGCATGGTATTCCTCCACCGATTGCAAAAATCGCTCCTGGTCCCAGGCCCCCCTTTCCACCGAACTTCCGTAATGTTCATGTTCGAGAATTACCGGTAATTTTGGCCAGAACTGCTGTGCCATCTCTGCATGATACCAATGCCTTGGTGGCTTTTGAACCATTATGCTGTCGTCGCGAATTGTGACTCCTCTTGAAAAGGCATAGTCGCTTATGGGGAAATTTTTGCCTGCTTTATCATGCCCTGCAAAATCATCGCTGATACACAAAAGCGTATTTTTAAAATGTTTGAGATAAATGTCAATGTGCTTCTTTTTTACTTCAAAAGGGTAATCGTTTACTTTTGTTTGCGCCGCGGTAAAAACAGTGTGCCCTTCTCCCCACATTCCCATATGCCCTACATCAACAAAATCGACGTAAGGACTACCATCGTACCTGTGTGCCATGGCAGCCACAAAATTTTCTACTTTTTCAAGAAAAATGCGATCATCAAATTTGGGTTCCCACAAACCTTGCTCTCCCCATTCCAAATCAAAACCTTTTGCACCAGCATTTTTCACCCATTGGGGTGTCGCATATTTCATCCAGCTTTCTTCGGCCGAAACTCTGAATGCCACCCGTTTCCCTTTTTCAATCCAGCGCTGAGCAGGGGTATCCAGCAATTCCCAGTTATACTTTCCTTCTTCCGGTTCGAGGAAAGCCCAGGGTACACGAAGATAAACAGTTGACAAACCCGGAAAATCATCCAATGTATCGGATGGATCCAGTTTTGAGCCGTAATTGCTAAGGATATTTGAATAGTAATGCATGGTCCACCCCATATCGGGATTAACCAGTGCTTTTCGATTATCAACAGGAATAAACGTTTCCCTGCCCTCCTCTTTTCCGACCATCATGGTCTTTCCCGCGAAGGGTAGCATTGTAACTGCTGCGGTGCAAAGGCTTGTACTTTTTAGAAATGTTCTGCGTTCCATTCTTTTGGAATTTATTTATCTTGTTCCGAATTATTTGTATGTTTTATTCCTTTATGTCTTTTGATGTTGCCAAAGCAATAACACGCCCCTGGCTGCCCACTGCATTGTAAAAGTGATAAACAATACCCTCCCATTTTATTACCCAGGGTTTATGTGCGTATTTTTCATCAAAATCTTCCGAAGGAGCAATTAGGTCCTCACCTTTCCAATCGGTCCAGTTTATTAAATCGTAGGAACAGGCAAATCGTTCAAAAGCTCCTGGTTTCCAGAAAGCTCCAAAATAAAACATCACGTACACCTCGCCAATTTTTGCAATTTGGGCGTCGCCACAAATGCCTTCACCACGAGTAACAAGCGGGTCTTTCCCATAGCGTTTCCATGAAAGCATATCATCAGAAACCGCCATTCCAATGCTTTCGAAATCTTCTTTTCCTTTGGCATTGTAAAACATGACAAAAGGGTATCCCGTATACTGCTCCTCATCTCTGACAACCAGACTTTTATAAATGGTCACATTCTCAAACCAGCGAACATCTTTATCCTCTGGCGACAAAAGGGGCTCATTATTGGTATTCCATTCTTTAACTTCCGTTAAATGGTTCGAATTAGCCAGGCCAATTTTTAAGGTTCCGGCCTCATACCCCTCGGTGGCACCACCCAAATAGGTCATCCAGTAGTTATCTTTGTACTTCTCAACCGCATAATCGCCTCCCCATTCAGTATTTACCAATGCCACATAGCCAGCCTTTTGATTGGCATCCCAGGTATTTTCGCTAAACGAAAGAATTCTCCCTTTGGATTCCCACTGCAGCAAATCCCTGCTTTCTGCCAACCAGGTTTCATAGCCCTGTCCGTCGAAAACAATATAACTCATGTACCATGTGTCATTTTCGCGAAAAATGGTAGGTGAGTCGATCTTTTTTGTGGTGTCGGGGTGTTGGAAAACAACGCCGTACTTGAATGGTGTTTTTACTTCGGAATACACTTGCTCCATCACTTCCAGGGGGACTCTATTCTTTTCTTTTTCCTTTTGGGATCCGCAAGAATAAATCATCAACACTAAAATGAAGATGGTCGGTGTTGGAATGATCTTAAAATTCATTTCATTGAAACTTAGTCCTAAATATACATCAGAAAAACGTCATATTCGCACCTTTTAAAAAAATACGAATTTGCTTCAATTCCGGATCCTGGCCATGATGACCGATCAGTTCATGGCGTATCCCGGTTGTTTTAATTCTTTTACTGTCACCTGTTTCGTGAGGGTGGCAAATCCCTGGTACCCCACTTTTTATTCGGTTCTTTTCCCAGTTCAATTTCCAGCTTTCCCCCCTGCTCAAACAGGCTATGATAAAACCAACATTTATTCCATTTTTCACCATTCAGCCTGGCCGACTGAATGTACATGTTTTCGGGATTCTTGGTTTTTATTACAAACTTTTCCCCGGGATAATAATCCTTGTTCAGCGTAATGGTAATCTCTTCGAAAACCGGACTGCTTATTTCATAATAAGGTTTTTCTGCCGCACCACCATCCACCTCAAATAATCCTATTGCCATTAATACACCCAGTGCTCCCATTTGCCCCTGATCTTCATCGCCCTTGTAACCATCGTAGGGCGTAATGTCGCCATAAGCTTCTTTTACTTTGCGTACCCATTTCTGGGTTAACCAGGGTGCCCCCGAGTAATTGAACAAATGTGCCATTCCTGTTCCGGGCTGGTTCCCGTAATCAATCCAGTTTGCCGCATGGTTTTTATTGATGCCCACAAAATCCAGCTTTTCTCCTTCCTTAAAACACCAATCCAGAAATCCGGTATACGTTTCATTGCCTCCGAATAAATCAATTAATCCTCCCATATCCTGCGGAACAAAATGGGTGTATATGGCTGAATTACTTTCGCAAAATCCACGGGCATTAAAACCTTCAACAACGGGCTGAAAGTCTTTTATCCAACTTCCATCCATTTCGCGCGGATGAATCATTTTTGTTTCCGGATTCCAAAGATGCCTGTAATTTAACGAACGTTGCATAAATAATTCATAGTCATCGTCTTTACCAAGTCCTTTTGCCATTTGTGCCAGGCACCAGTCCTGGTAGGCATATTCCAGGGTCATCGACGCTCCGTCTTTATGTCCGCCCTTGGCTTTAATTCCTTCTGGGATCCAGCCTTGTTTAATGTAATATTGCATTCCTCCACCATAGGCAGGAGTGTTGTGCTCATAGCCTGCATGATCGCGTGAGCCACCAATAAAGGCATTCTTACGCAAGCCTTCATAAGCTTTTTCATTATCGTAGTTCCTTATTCCTTTACCATATGCAGTTGCAAAAAACGATGCAGAAGGATCTCCAATCATTACAAAGGTGTAATTTCCGCCTGAAGGTCCGCGAGGAATTAAACCCCCATTTTGGTACATGTCGACCATGGTATTGCAAAAACCATCCATTACCTCGGGGTATACCATCGACCACAGGATATTCAGCGACCAATGGCTTCCCCACCATGCATCGAAATTATAGTGCGGAAAAAGAGGCTGCCCCTTTTCATCCAAACGTACGGTTCTAACAACCGGATTTTCACCCGTCCTATCGATGTATTTACCATCTACATCGCTGATAATACGTCGTCCCAGCAACGACCGCCACAAATCGGTGTAGAATTTTATTTGCTGTTTTTCTGTACCTCCCGATATTTTTATTCTTCCCAACCAGCTGTTCCAATCTTCTTCCGACTCCTTCACAACTTTGTCAAAATCCCAATGGTCGATTTCAGCATCCAGGTTCTTACGGGCCTGCCCGGTGCTTACATACGAAATAGCAACTTTCATTAAAATTTCTTCGCCGTCTTCAACATCAAAAAACAAAGCCAGCCCGGCATCCATCCCTTGTATTGTATCGGGTGAATCCTGTAAAAGTGTTCGGTCTTCCCACCCCTGTACCGAAGCAAAGGGTTTATTCAATTTAGCCACAAAGTACACCGGTGTGTCTTTGGGACGCCTGCTTGTTTTGCTAATCACCTGAACTCCGGCTATTTCAGTTGCACTAACTTTCCAGACTTTTGAGAACACCGTAGGGCCATGTGCCAGTTTAGCTCCCGTATCGAAAATTATGGTCTTGTTTTTGCCCTCCGAAAAGGTATAACGGTGAAAACCCACCCTTGTTGAAGAAGTCAGCTCGGCTGTGATGCCATAATCATCGAGAACAACTTTGTGGTAACCGGGTTTGGCAATTTCGGTATCGTGGCTAAATGACGATTGATAAGCATCCATCCCCAAGTGGCCTTTAAATTCACCGGTGGCTGGCATAACTGCAATTCCTGCCAACTGCCAGGCATGAATATGGCTAAAGCAGCGAATGCTATCGCTATCGTACAAATAGCCCGAGCTCCAGGTTTTGTCAGTATCGGTATCAGGGCTCAGGTTTACCATTCCAAACGGACGAGATGCCGAATTAAAATAAAACCACCGGGAATTGTGTGTATCGATAAAAGGATTTACCAAATCGACCGGTGAGGTTTGCGCTTTTAAGGAGTGTAATGCTAAAAAGCTACTTAAGGAAAAAATAAGGACGGATAAATACTTCTTCATAATATTAAAATTATTTGTTTGTAACGGTCTTCCAGCTGGCGGATTATGATCGTTTCACTTAAAAATATTTTAGTTAAGCGTTTATTTTTTATTGTAGGAGTGCGACACATCTCTGTATTTTGCACCGCTATGGCGCAAAGTTGCTGAGATTATTGTGAAAAGTTATAACACATAGGTGCTCAAAGAAGCACGAAGTTTCACAGAGGTCTTCCTCGCTAATATTGATCTATTTTAATGACCATCCTTTAGCGGCAGATTATTATGATCGTTTCGAAAATACTATTTTTTTACATACCTAAGAATCTGTCCATCTTTTAACAACTGTGTTTTCAAATCTTCGTAAGCCAAATCGTGTATTTTAATGTTTTGATCAATGGCCATTATAGCTGCAGTTGCCGCGCTTTGCCCCAATAGCATAAAAACGGGTTCCATGCGAATTGATCCAAAGGCAATGTGACTCGATGAGAGGCAAACCGGAACCAACAGGTTTGTGCAGTCTTCCCTTTTAGGAAGCAATGACCCATATGAAATAGCATACGGGGCCGGTGGTTTTACACCAATGTCTCCTTCATTTTGCACATATCCTTCCGGTGTAATATAGCGTTGTACATTGTGCGAATCCATGGCATAGGATCCCATTCCTACCGAACGGGGCACTTCTCTTTTTAACAACACATCATTTTCGGTGGTAACATATTCGCCAACCATACGCCGGGCTTCCCGCACATAAATCTGGTGAGGCCAGTTATTGTTATCGGTGAATTCATCCTTTGCCAAACCCCAACCGGCCATTTCCAAACGAATATCTCCGGGCACACGAGGATCATTGGCAACAAACCAGAGCAGTCCTGCCTGATAGTCGCGGTGCTCCTTTATAATTTCCCTCCTGCGCTCATATCCTGCATCGGGATAATCGTAATTCATCCCAATATAGTCGCTACTAAAGGGACCATGGTTATTGGTATCGGTTTTTTTATTTGGAATAGCATCGAACTTTTCAAAGAAATCCTTTCGGCCTGCCTGAAGTGAACGAAGCAGGAGTTCGTATTTCGAAGCATCGTAGTTGGCAGGCTTTGAAAAGGGCACTCGGTTTTCAGGATGTTTGGTCATACACATTCTGAAACAATAGGCCTGAATTTTATGGTCGCCTTCACCGTAATTACCGGGGTGTCCCGTTGATATGCCGAAGACAAGGCCGCTTGATGAATCTCCCGGAACATTGTAAGGTGAAATCTTTTCCCGAAACCAATGCTTATGATGCAATACACCGGTTTGAACTCCGTTCCAGGTCTCGTTGTAGCTTGCATTACTTTCACGCCCAACCTGGTAAGACACACCCGCTGCAGCCATTAAGTCGCCTTCGTATGTAGCATCGATAAAAATTTTACCCGAAAATAGTTTGCCCGAAAGTGTCTCGATCGACTCAATTTCACCCTTCTTCTTCACGACTCCATTCTCTCTGTTCAGCCATTCATTACGGTAAACACTAATGTTATTTTCTTTAATAAAATCTTCAAAGACCCTTTCAGCCACATGGGGTTCAAAAATCCACATGGTTCTGTTTTCACCATCCATGGCTACCGTTCCCTGCCCTCGGTTTCCGTATTCGCTTTGTTTTTGCCACTTCCAGGCCCCTTCACTATTGTAATGCAACCAAACGCGGTGATAAAATTCGCGTGACAAACCACCGATTACTGATTTATTCCCGGTATCAGTATACCCTAGTCCCCCGGCACTAAGTCCTCCCAAATGCGTATCGGGCGAAACCACAATAACCGACTTTCCCATTTTTACTACCTGAACCGCAGCCATTACTGCAGCCGATGTCCCTCCGTAGATTATAACATCTGCTTCGCGTGATCCTTGTTCTACCGCTTGTCTTTGACAACTAAAAAGGCAGAAGGCAAGAAAGACAGTAAGTAACTTTTTCATGTACATATAATTAATGTGCTGTTATCCAACCAGTAACAAACAAAAGATACAAACAGGTGTCATGGCCTGTTTCATCGCAACCCGTCACAGGTATCCTCCTTGGGAAAGCCTCCGGGACCTTCGGGATAACCCGCTAATTTTTCATTAAAGATAGCAAGATAACAAATCTATGAAATTCCATCGTTTGCCAAATTAATCGCTTAAATTTGTTTTGCCCAATGGTTTAAGCTAATTTGCCTGAGTTCAAATGAAGGGTAAACCGAATAATTGTTCAGATGAATACTAAGACAAAGGCCAGAAAATGATGAAACTCAAAGTGTTACTGCTACTGTTGTTTTTTGCAGGTGCAGCAACTGCTCAAAATGTTACTCTCAGTGGATATTTGAACGATGCCGCGAACGGAGAAGCACTTATTGGCGCCACCGTGTATATTGAAGAACTACGGCAAGGCACAGCCACAAATACATATGGATTTTACTCGCTTACCATTCCCGCAGGAGACTATACCCTTCAAATTTCGATTATCGGATACGAGACCATTAAACAGGATATTGCTGCCACAGCCAGCCAAACCATTTCTTTGGCATTAAACGAAAGTTTTGAACAGCTTGAAGAGGTAACCATAAAAGGGGAAGCTGCCAATGCAAATGTAGAACGTGTAGAAATGGGCATTGCCAGGCTTCCTGTTAAAACACTTCAAAAACTCCCTGCCTTTATGGGCGAGGTGGATATCATAAAAGCCATCCAACTGTTGCCTGGCATTCAAAGTGGTGGCGAGGCCAGTGCCGGATTATATGTTCGGGGTGGTGGTCCCGATGAAAATCTGATGCTGCTTGATGAAGCTCCGGTTTACAATGCCTCGCATTTAATGGGATTCTTCTCGGTCTTTAATTCGGAAGCCATAAAAGACATCCAGGTATATAAAAGCGGAATTCCCGCACAATATGGAGGTAAAGGTTCGTCGGTAATCGATATCAGGCAAAAAGATGGCAATTCACAACGATTTGGCTTTGATGCCGGGATTGGGAACCTGTCGAGCCGACTGACCCTGGAAGGACCGGTTATTAAAGATAAATGGAGTGTTCTTGTTGCCGGTAGAAGAACCTATTACGACGTACTGGGCAAAGCAGCCGGACTGGAAGAATTACAGGATAACAAACTGTATTTCTACGATTTAAATGGAAAATCGAACCTCATTATCAACGATAAAAACCGGGTTTATCTTTCCGCTTACATGGGAGAAGATATATTCAGTTTAGGGGAATCGATGTATATGCGTTGGGGAAATAAAACGGGTACTGCACGTTGGAATCATATTTTTGGAGATAAGCTTTTCCTGAATTTATCGGCCATATATTCCAAATACGACTATAACCTGGGAGTTCCGGGTGATAATGCCGATAACTTTGACTGGTCATCCAGGATTCGGGATTATAACGGCAAACTCGACTTTACCCTCTTTCTTAATCCATACAATACCTTAAAGTTTGGGGGAAATATGATCGTACATCATTTCAGACCGGGAAAAATTAAAACCAATGGCGTAAATTCCATGTTTTCGAATCTGGAAATTGCCTGGTACAACGCCATAGAAAATGCCCTTTATCTTTCAAACGAACAGAAAATATCCGACCGCTTTTCAATACAGTATGGACTTCGGCTAAGTCATTTTCAACAAATTGGCCAGGGAGAAGTAAACCTATACAGAAATCCCGAAAAACTGGATAAAGATGAAATAGTTGAAACTAAACTTTACGGGAAAGGCGAAAAAATTGGTGATGCTTTTGTTTATCTGGAACCTCGTTTTAGCATGAAATATACGCTTGGATCCAGCAACTCAATGAAAAGCTCGTACAACCGGATGGTACAAAATCTTCATTTGATAACGAATACACAATCGCCCACTCCAATGGATATTTGGTTGCCCACGAGTACGTATATAAAACCACTGATTGTCGACCAGATTTCGCTGGGTTATTTTCGAAATTTACAGAATAACATGTGGGAAACTTCGCTTGAACTGTACTACAAAAACATGCAAAATGTATTGGATTATCGCGAAGGGGCAGAACTGTTTCTGAATGATAACATTGAAACAGAACTTTTACACGGAAGTGGCAAATCCAGAGGACTTGAACTTCTGGTAAAAAAAACAAAGGGGAAACTTACAGGCTGGGTGAGCTACACCTGGGCAAAGACAACCCGCGAGATTGAAGGCATCAACAACGGAAATCCCTACCCCTCTTCTTACGACAGAACACACGATTTTTCCTTCGTTTCGAGCTACCACCTGAATACAAACTGGACTTTCGCAGCAAATTTTGTTTTCGCCACAGGAAATCCAACCTCATACCCGGTGGCAAAATATTACATTCAAGGCCATCAGATTTTTGAATACTCGGCACGAAACAGTAAGCGAATTCCCGAATATCATCGCCTGGATATATCGGCAACTTACGATTTTAAGAAAAATAAAAACCGCAGACTAAAACAGTCGTTAAATTTTTCAGTTTACAATGTATATGGACGACGAAATGCGTATTCGATAACACCGCAGGCAAACGATGCAAATCCCAATCAAACAGAATTCGTAAGGATCTCCATTATTGGCGCTCCAATTCCTTCGGTAAGCTATAACATTAAATTTTAAATAGTTCTTTATATCTGTAAACACATTTGAATGAAACCATTTCTTATCCATAAAAAAGTAATATTTATATTGATGTTGACGCTTATCATCGTTTCGTGCGAAGATGTAGTTCTGGTCGACACTGATGCTAAAAACCTTAATTTGATAACCGTTGAAGCCTACATTAATACAAGTCAAACCAATAACGTACTTGTTAAACTTGAGAAGTCTCTCCCCATCGACCAGGTTAAAAAGAATCCTCCCATAAATGACGCAGTCGTAGAAATCTCGGACGACCAAGCACCTCCCGAAACTGTTCGACTTGAAGAAAGTGGTAAATCAGGAATATACCTGGTTCCTGAAAGTAAAAACTACACGACAGAGCCGGGACGAACCTACAGACTCACCATTACAACACCTGACGGAACAATTATTACCGGCGAAGAGTACCTCCGGAAAGTGGAAAAGCTGGACACCGTAAAAGTAAATCTGTCGCCACGCGGCGACTACGAGTTTCTAGCGATTTTCATTAGTACCCAGGAGACACCCGGCCCCGGGGACTACTACAAATGGGACATATTCATTAACAACTATCTCTTATACGGAGGTGATGCTTTAGCCTTTGCCAGCGATGAATTGGTGGATGGAAATTATGTGTACGACCTGGAGATCTTTACCGATTGGTACGATGAAGATGACGGTGATGAAGACCGGATTCTGTTTGAAGGCGACACCATAAAAGTTTTACAATCGTCCATTAGCCGCGATGCCTATGATTTTTACCTGGGCATGCAAAACCAGGCATTCTCAGGAAGCCCATTTAGTGTACCTCCGGCAAATCTGCCGGGAAACCTGAGTTCCAATAATGGCCGGAAAATACTTGGATTATTTTCGGCACGTGATATCTCGGTCGGAAATTCAGTTGTAATCGATTCCAGCAACTTTACACCACTCGTAGCATCTGCAGGATCATAATTCAGAAGGATCCAATAAAACATATTTAACTGTTTTTCGGTGGTAGGTGTAGGTTATATGAACCAACCCATTTCTTCCCTGTATAATGGTCGGATATGAATATTCCGTATTAGCGTCTTGCCCGGGTTGGTTATCATTTTCCAATATCAACACATCTTTCCAATTTATACCATCCCTGCTTACAGCAACATTTAATTGATTTCTTCGCGCAGGCCCACGGGTTCGGCCATCAGGATTATAAACCAGCATCTGGAGGCCATTTTGCAAAGTTATGGCATCGGTGCCTGCATTGGGATTTGGCAAGTTAGTGGCCGTCATTTTACTCCAGGTTTTGCCCCTGTCTTCCGACCAACTCTGAGCAATTACACCTTGCCTGGTACGGCACAGTGCCTGCATTCTCCCATCGTCATAGGTTAATATGCTTGGCTGAATGGCATCAAATTCGACTCCGTCGTTAATGGGACCAACCACATTCCAGCTCTTACCATAATCCCTGGTAAACTCAAAATGCACCCGCCACTTTGTCTCTCCGTTTTTCAAAAGTTCAGTGCTGGAAGGACAAATAATAGTACCATCATTTAATTGAAGGGGTTTATTTTTTACCGGTCCTATCAAATCACCAACTTTATCATTTTCACCCAGTTTTGCCGGATTCGACCATGTGACGCCATTGTCATCTGATGTGCTAAGCATGCCCCACCATTCGCTGGGACTTGGCCCAACTTTATAAAACAGCATTAGTGGCCCCTTAAGAGGTTTGAATAAAACCGGATTCCAACATGGATAGCGAAGCAGATCGTTCTGAAAACCATTAACAACTTCCACGGGCTTCGACCATTTTCCATTCAGATTCCTGGAAATCCAAATGCCCACATCATTATGTCTTTCGTGGGTTCCACCAAACCAGGCAGCAAGGATTCCATCTTCCACCTCAACGATTGTTGAAGCATGACATTGAGGAGTGGGGCGATCATCGAGCAGATAAATAAATTCGCTTTTAACAACAAGATCTTTATTTACTAACGAAAGCTCGGAACTTTGCTGCCCGTTCATGCATAGTACATACGAAAAGAGAACCATAAAAAACAAACTGCTTGTCATATTCAATTGGTATTTATTTCTTTAAAAGTAGTAAATTATTACCGAATAAAATTCACCCCATTGAGAGCTTTAAACCATAAGGAGCAACAACAAAATAAAATAAATAGTAAGCGCAGAGGTAAGAACACAGAGAAATTCCACACCATTGATGGGCAAAGTTAAGTAAAGGACGGAATACTTTTTCTGTTGAAAAAATATATTTGGTGAATGCAAGTTTACTAATTGCCAGATTTGGTTAAATTTGTCCATGAAGCGTATGAATAAAAAAATAGAAAAAATACCGGGCCTTTTAAAAGTAGAAAAACTAAAAAACAACAAACAGGCAATTGTATTTTTAGTATGTGTACTGATAGCCACTGCACTGTGGTTCTTAAATGCCCTCGGTAAGGATTATTCAACCACCATTTCGTACCCGGTAAGATATGTAAATCCACCGGCACGACAGTTTCTGGCAAACGAACTGCCCTCGAAACTTGAGTTAAAGGTAAATGCCCATGGCTTTACACTTTTACGCCATAAATTGGGATTATCATTCTCCCCGATAATTCTTAAACTTACCAACATTACAAATGGAGTTCAACCCAAAAACAACAC
>JBFEWU010000487.1:0-3189 GCA_041546215.1 Draconibacterium sp.
AGAAACGGAAGCTGAGACAGAAAGGCCGTCAAGGAATGAACTTAAATCCTGTTCAAGGGTCATGTCGGCATAAAATGTACGTTCGTGCGAGGTTGCAAAACCGCTCTCGTTAACATCAGCCACCGGATTCCATTCGTGCACAGGAGAGCCTCCCCAGCTTCCATCTTCATACTGAACAGGGAAGGCGTTGCTTGGTGTACCGTAAAGTGTTGAGAACAATACCTCGGAAGTAGAATTTCCCGGTCGGTTGGTACCCGAAATACGGCCCGATAAGTTAAATTTCAACAAGGTTGATTTGGTTACTTCGATATCGAGATTTGTTCTGATATTTGCCCTGTTGTACTTCAGCTGTGTTGAATAATTCACATCACTCAACCTGTCTTGCTTTAACAAACCTTCTCCTCCTATGTAATTCATTGATACGAAATATCGGGTCCTGCCTTTTCCTCCCCGGAAAGTTGCATTGACATCGTTTACATAGCCCGTATTTCTTAAAACTTCATCAAACCAGTTTACATTCGGGTAGTACTCCGGATAGCTTCCGTTTTGATAGGCATCCAACTGTTCTTTGGAATAACGATAGTCTTGCCCATCCAGTGCCAGCGCCTCATTCATCGCATTGGCATAACCATAAGCATCTAACATCTCCGGCATACGGAAAGCCTGGTTAAAGCTTCTTTCGTAGGAGAAATCAACTTTCATCCCTTCTTCAGTACCTCTTTTTGTTGTTACCAATATTACACCATTGGCACCTCGTTGACCGTAAATGGCAGTTGAACCTGCATCTTTTAATACCGTAAGGGTTTCAATTTCATTAAGGGTGATGGCTCCCAATGAACGTTCAAAACCATCGATCAAAACTAGCGGTGCAGAAGTATTTCCGAGGTTGGCTTGACCTCTGACCAGCATCGTAGGAGCCTGGCCCCACCAGTCTCCACCATTTTGCAGCACTGTTAGTCCGGTAATCTGGCCATAAAGTGCATTGCCTGGATTAATGGCGAAAAACTTCGATAAATCTTTTGCTGTTGCTACGCCGGTTGCAGCGCTTGCTTCATCGGTAGCAGCAGTTACACCGTACCCCAAATTCACCACAGCAGAATCCTGTTCCTGTGCGAATAGTTGCCCGATACTAAGTAATCCGGCAATAGCTACGAATAGATATTTTATTCTATGTTTTATATTCATTTTGTATTATTTACCTGTTAAACTTACTACCGAACTACCATCCGGGATTTTGTACAATTCCATAACCTTTTTGAACCTCGTCAAGCGGGAATGGCAGTAAAAACCATTTTTCTTCAAAATTGGTCCACCATGTTCTCCTTTTATAATTTATCTCTGGATAATTATACTCGTATTTCCCGCTTTTCTTCTCAATCCAGACATTATGCAGTGGTTTGTTCAATGCATCAGCCAGTTTATGACGCGTTATGTCAAACCAGCGTACCTGTTCGTAGCCAAACTCACATGCACGTTCCGTTAAGATCTGTTCCCGCAAAGACTCAGTATCCCATGAACCTACGAGTTCAATATTTTTTAATCCAACACGGTTTCTTACCTTGTTTATATACTTGAAAGCTTCCGATTGATTTCCCAATTCATTCATTGCCTCTGCATAAGACAGATATATCTCGGGCAGGCGGATATAAGGAAACTGATGCTCCTGCACGGGAATTCCTGAGCTAAAACCGGGAATAAATTTGCGAATAACTGTACTGCCTGAAGTATTCGTACGCCGAGGGCCTTTAACATGTTTCGCCCAGGGTTTGTTCTTCCAGTTTTGAATTTGCTCGCCTCCCCAATCATCATCAATACATTGTAGAGTTTCGTACAAGCGTGGATCACGGTTAAATTTACGTGCCGTACCTTTGCCTTCACTTCCTAAAGGATCAACAGCTTCGTTCCACCCTGAAGAAGGATTGGTAATAGGAGTTCCATCGGCCATGGGGAACATACGCATGTACTCATTGGTGCCGGTTCCGCCACCATAGTTAAGGTTGCTGTCGTAAAAACTTCCTCCCCAGCGACCAGGACCTTTATAACCGTCCCGGACGCTTATGAGTACTTCTGAACTTTGACGTGTAAAATAGGCCTTTCTATATGCTTCGCGATAGGCCCAAACGTTATTCCCGGCAGGCATCTCCAACTCGTACCCGCCCTGTTGCTCAATTTTTTCAATTAAAGCCTTTGCTGCATCTGCTGCTCTTTGATAGCGGTTTGCATCATAGTTTCCATACCAGGTGTATTTGGCATCGGAAGCCTCTCCGTCGAGGTAGGGTTGACTGCTATTGAACAAGGGACTTGCCGCAAAAAGTAATAAACGGGTTTTTAAGGCCATGGCACCTGCCTGGGTAAAACGACCTGCCCAGTTACTCATTTCAGCTTCAGAAATGGTCCATGGTAAATCTGGAATAGCCTCATCCAGCAAGCCTACAATTGAATCTACAGTGGCTTCAACGGTTAATCTCGGATTTGTAAAATCATCATCCGGTGCGAATACTTTTCCCACCCATGGAACACCACCGTAATTGCGGAAGAGTTCGGTCATATTATAGGCAATAATGCATTTGGCTTCAGCGCTTAATCGTGTCTTCTCCGCACCTTCCATGTCGGGTACCTTATGTACATTATCGATAAATGTATAACAGTTACGCATGGCAACAAAGGTATAAATGCCGTATTGCGGATAATCTGCATAAGGCAATATACAATGATGATTCGGCCAGTCATTATTACTGGCATTGGATGCGTTCAAAGCGCCTGCGTAATAAAATTGAGGAACAGCTCCCCAACTTTTAAAACAGTGAGAAAGGTCTGTAATATCTTCCTGTAATTCCTGGCCAATGGCACGAGAACGTCCATTATTTGTTATTCCGGAACGTAAAGATCGGTATGCAAACCACAAAACACGCTCGGCATATTCTGCTGAAGAAAACATGGTATCGATGGTTACATCCTCACTCTCGGGTTTTTCCAAAGCATCGAATCCGATCTTTTCACAAGATGAGTAGCTAAGGGCCATTCCCACCCCTGCAATTAGAATGAATATATATTTTATAATTTTCATCGTTGTACTTTTTAGAAGTTAAATTTTAGACCCATGTTATACACTTTTGTCATTGGGTAAAGCCCTGAAGATCCCACTCTTGATTCCGGGTCGAAATATTCAAAATCGCTCCAGGTCATCAA
>JBFEWU010000258.1:0-6948 GCA_041546215.1 Draconibacterium sp.
GGGTGTATGGATCGTCTCCGTAACCAACAACATGCCCCTGGTTTACAGCTTCCATGGCTTTAAAAATAGCAGGGTGCACTCCCGAGTTATTGTCGCTGGCAAATCCTTTTTTTATTTTTGTCATTATAAATTAGTTTAGTCGATTTTGTGTATTCTTTGTAACTTGTTTGCCTGCATTCAGACGTATAAAGAAAGAAAAAATCAAATTCAATTGAAAATGGAAATTTCGATTCCCTTGTCGCAAAAACTTTATTTACTGGGTATACATCCTGAAAAAGGAGGAATTGTTTCCTCATCGTATACAGCCATGAATTATTTACTTTCAGGAGCCATGTTGCTGGAGCTATATAAAAATGGAAATATAAAGTTTGAGAACAAACGGGTGATACTGATAAGCACGAAAACAGCCGATGACACGCATCGCTTTTTATTGGATAAAATAAGTGCAGTAAAAACCCCAAAAAAGATTTCGACCTGGATAACTAAATTTAATTTTTCGAACAAAAAAATATACCAGGGTGTACAAAACGAATTGCTTGATAAACGAATCATCAGGATGAAACCCCGGCACTTCTTGTTCTTTAAATGGAAATCGCCGGTAATTCAAAACAAATCAATGGTTTTTCATTTGGTTGATCATATTAAAGATATGATTTTCAGAGGCACTTCAGAGGAAGAAGAATTGATTTTGTTGTCTTTTATCCGACCTGGAAAATTACACTTTCGCCTCTATAATGACCGGCATAAGCGCCGTGAGGCCGATAAAAAATTGAAAAATATTTTAATTGACAATCCGGTTTCGAAATCAGTAGAAGAAGCCATACAGGCGGCACAAGCTGTAGCCGCATCAATTGCGGTTTCTACTGCTGCCGGTGCCTCACATTAACAGAACCTGAATATTACGTATGGAAAAGCTGAAAAAAACAATATTAATGCTTGCCGGACCCGGTGCAATACTAGTTGTATTGATAGCGCTTTTTGTTCACATCTTTACCTCGATCGATGCAAAACCTTGGATAATCGGCGGACTGGTGGTTTTCTTTTTTGGTTTTTTACCCCTTTATTCAGTTGAATATTTCAGACAGGAATTTCAAGCCGATATAAAGAAAAGGATTCTCTTCAAAAGAGCGAACAAACGTACCGAATGGGGTGGGGGTAATGTGCACGGGACAACACCAAAAACCGTGAAGCGCCATGGCAAGATTTTTAAAAAGTAATTGTTGTTAAATGTTGGATTTGCCCCGAATGCTCTACAATCAACAGTACGGTAAATGCTCCATTTGTTGGGCAGAATACCGGAGGTAATTCCAAATCGAGGAGGTGCATACGAATTTATTGATTAATCGCTTTTCTATCAACCGGCGGAATATTGCCGGCATGGATGTCAAAGATCCGCTTGTGGGTAACTTTTGCCGCATCAACAAGTTCTTTATACGGGCGATCGGTGACGTCAACCCAGCCAATATTATAATTCTCACCATCATAACGACCGGTTGAGGGTTGATCCAACCACTGAAACCAATGAGTACCGACCAGTGACGGATGGGCCGCAGCATTTTCAACATAATAACGGTAAGCAACACCACGTTCTTCCTGGCTAATGGTTTGTGCCAATCCCGGGGCAAGGCCTCTATCTGGTGTTCCGAAGTGAAACTCTCCAATTATTATGGGTAAACCAGTATATTTATCAATTTTCTCTAATCTTTCGCGATACGCGGAATAGCCGTAAATATTCAGACTAAACACGTCAAAACCAACATCAGATGAAGCCTTTACAATTTCTGTGGGAGGATTGCCTCCAAAGCGTAATCCCAGGTTCAGGTGATTTGGATCATATTTTTTTATGGCTGAATTAACCATTGTTATAAACTTCTTGTACGTGGCGTAAACAAAAGCCAGACGTCTTTCCGGAGAATCTGATTCGGCAAGATAATCTTTGAGTGCGGCTTTCATTGGGGTGTCCTTGCCATTCAGAATTGCATCAATCAGATCCATTTCCCGACCCGGCCATGGCGGTTCGTTCCCGACAAAATAGCCCAGCAAAAAAGGATCATCTTTCAGCGGAAGACATTGTTCTTTGGCGGCGGCATCAACTTCTGAAGCATAATTCGGATCATAAACATCGGGCATACCCATTGTCTCAGGATTAAACCCCCAACTCCTAAGCGTAGAAACATAAGCCATCTTTTGAGTTCGCCCCAGTTTACTATCCGACCAGTTGGCTACAGTGTTTAATCCCCAATTGTTCATGCGTTGGAAGGTAAGGTCTGTCCATCTATTATACCAATCTTCTCCAAAACGGCGGTAGAGGTTCCATGTAAAAAAAGAAGCATTCATAATTCGCGGGTCAGATTGCGTAATACTATTCGGCACCAGTGATTCATAGATGTATTCTCTTCCTTCAACACGTGCAAACGATCTGGTGGCACGTATTCCTGTGCTGCCGGCAGAAAAGAAATAATGTCCTTCAGGATCGATAATCCACCACTTCCCATCGATCTTCTCCACTCTGAAGAAGCCTGTTGCTCGTGCTTTTGTATCCAAATAACCACCATATTTCGAAAAGTTGAAATCACCAGATTGTAAGGACTTCTCCTCTTTATCCCAAACCGCTTTCAGTTCTTCCAACGAATTAACTTTTCCCTCCCAATCGTCGGGTAACCATTGGCCAAACTCATCGATTAAAGGTAGTGGGGAAAGAATTGAGTCTTTGGATTCCATTGTTAATTCCACATTTCTGATCTCCACGGTGGGAGAGTCAATCGGTTTTCTCATTTCAACACCAAGAGAATCAATTTGGGTAATTGAACCTATAAATCCCGTAAAACCAATACATAATCCGGGCAATGCTGTTTTTCCAATGGCAGCCATGTCGTGCCCTTTTGTATTGCGTTCCTGGTAACGGATTAGTGGAATGGAAGCCCTCACCCAGGCATTCTGAAAAGGCTGCAACCTCATTTTGCGTATTCCTTTTGCATCATATAAGTTCAGGAAAAATCGCTGTGTGGATGAAGCATTGATCTCAAAGGTGAGATATTTATACGATGACCAATCCGAGGGTAATTCCGGATTTAGGTCCTTAATAGCCCAGTTCTTTTGACCGGTTTCACCTTCAAACTTTACAAATATGGAATCATTCTTTTGTGTGCATTCCAGCATGAATAACATTGGGAAAACAAACAAGAAAAGGCGTGTAATTTTATTCATCGTTTTAATTTTTGTATTAATGCAAAAAGGTTTGTTTTTGACGTGCTGTTATCGGCTGTTTTTCAGGAAGTTGATGGTTGTCCTGGTTTTGCTGTTTGATGAAAATTCATGGATTTATACATTTTCCCATCGCATTTACCGCCAACAGTTGCCGGATTGTTTGAAAAAAACAAAGTGTGAAATATGATTGTCTTTCAGTTTCACTCTCTTAACCAGTCCTCAATTTTTTTACTGTTTGGGCTGGTTGTAGGATAAGCAAAATCTACTACTCTACCTTCTTTGTCAATCATAAATTTTTGAAAATTCCACTTTACCTTAGCGTCCAAGGTGCCGTTTTCTTCTCTGCTTATCAGCCATTTGTAAACCGGATGGGGATGATCTCCTTTCATCGAAATTTTTTCCATCATTTGAAAAGTAACTCCGTAATTTTGTTCACAAAATGTTTTTATCTCTTCATTTGTGCCTGGCTCTTGTTTGCCAAAATCGTTGCAGGGAAAACCTATGATCTCAAAATCGTCTCCACCGAATTCTTCATATAAGGCCTGCAATTTTTTATATTGCTTTGTGAATATACATTCCGACGCTGTATTAACAATCAATACTTTTTTGCCTCTCAACTTCGAAAAATCGTAATTTTCGCCTTCAATTGTGCGGGCAGAAAAATCGTAAAGTGTTTTATGCTGTGCCATAATCTGGGTGGATAAAACCAAAACAAAAAGGAAGATTAAAATTCTCATTTTACTAAGCGTTTAACAATCAATACTTTTTAAAATTACGACAATTGTTGTTAATAAAAAAACGTAGTCTAACAGCGATATTTAATTATCTTTGGTCAACCGGAAGGTGAAAGAAAATTATGGAGAATTTTATTGTATCAGCAAGAAAATACAGGCCCGATTCGTTTGAGACTGTGGTCGCACAGGCATCAATTACCGGGACCTTGAAAAATGCCATTAAAAGCAATCAACTGGCTCACGCTTATTTGTTTTGCGGACCTCGTGGTGTTGGAAAAACAACCTGTGCCCGTATTTTTGCTAAAACGATAAATTGCACCAATCTCAACACTGAAACGGAAGCATGTAACGAGTGCGAATCATGTACTTCATTTAATACGAGCCGGTCGTTTAATATTCATGAGCTGGATGCAGCATCCAACAACTCGGTGGATGATATAAGAAATTTGACAGACCAGGTTCGTGTTCCCCCACAAATGGGGAAATACAGTGTGTATATTATCGATGAGGTTCACATGTTGTCGTCACAGGCTTTTAATGCCTTTCTGAAAACGCTGGAAGAACCGCCTAAACATGCTATTTTCATATTAGCCACTACCGAAAAACATAAAATTATTCCGACCATTTTATCGCGTTGTCAGATTTTTGATTTTAACCGAATTGGTGTTTCCGATATTTCAGAACATTTGGAATACGTGGCAAAAAGCGAAGAGGTGGAAGTAGAAAGTGAAGGTTTAAATGTGATCGCGCAAAAGGCAGATGGAGCCATGCGGGATGCGCTTTCAATTTTCGACCAGATTGTAAGCTTTTCGGGTAAGAAAATCACCTATCGGGACGTAATTACCAACCTGAACGTGTTGGACTACGATTATTATTTCCGTTTGGTCGATGAGTTTCTGAAGAATGCGGTTACCGAGGTGTTGATCATTTTTGATGATATCCTGAATCATGGTTTTGACGGCCACCATTTTATTACGGGATTAAGCAGCCATTTCCGCGATATTTTAGTTTGTAAAGATCCGGTTACAGTGCAGCTTTTGGAGGTTGGAGGAGACATTAAAGAGCGCTATAAGACGCAAGCTGCCGCTTGCAATAATGCATTTTTGCTGGATGCGCTGCAGATCAGCAATGACTGTGATTTGAAATATAAAACCAGTCAGAACAAACGCCTGCTTATTGAGTTGGCATTGATCAGGATAGCACAGCTAACCGTAAAAAAAAAATAGCTGAAGGGGAAGACGATATTCTTGAACCCATTTTTACGGGTATCGATATTCAGCAAAATACATCTACCCAAGAATCCCAAAAGGAGCCTGATTCCAAAGGACATGTTGTACGAAAGACGCCAACGGTGGTGCAGGAGGCAAAGCCCAAACGCATTGTGAAAAAAGTGGGTACACCATCCATTAAAATGGCATTGAAGGGACAATTTGCCGACGATAAACAGCAACTTTCTGCAATTGAACAACACAAAATGTTTTCGAAAGCAGATGAAACCGAATTTTTTACAGAAGAAGAACTAAAAGAAAAGTGGAATGCATTTTTGCCCCGTTTAGACGATCGACCCAGTTTAAAAGCCACCTTGTCTATTCTACCCGAAATAAAAGAGGACTTTACTTTGGTATTGCCCATCGACAACCGAATTCAAGATGAATTACTGGTGAATGTAAAGCCTGAATTGGTTTCCTGGCTGCGTAAGGAATTACGTAATTCGAAGATCAAGCTGAAAACTGTGGTTACTGACATTAAACGCGAAAAGGTAATTTATTCAGATGTGGAAAAATATCAGGCCATGGCAAATAAAAATCCAAACCTTGCGTTATTGAAGCGAACCTTAAACCTTGATTTCTAAGGAGCCAAACGTTTGACCTCCCACTTATTTTTGCTTTTTTCATACACGATCCGGTCGTGTAAGCGATTTTCCCGTCCTTGCCAGAATTCAAATTTTATAGCTTCCACCAGATAGCCTCCCCAGCATGGAGGGTATTCGGTATTTTCTCCCTTTAATTTTTCGGAGAGCTCATTAAACTTATTTTCCAGGTAATGCCTTGATGGAATACGTGCACTTTGCTCAGAAATGGAAGCAGCGATCTGGCTTTTCCGAGGACGTGAAAAAAAATATGTTTTTGAAATATCCTCACTGGTTTTCCTGGCAAAACCCGAAATTCTGATCTGCCGCTCCAGCTCAGACCAGAAAAAGTGCAGACTAACCTTCGCATTCTTTTCCATTGCCTTGCCTTTATTGCTCTTGTAGTTGGTAAAGAAGGTAAATCCCCTCTCATCGAAATCTTTCAATAAAACAATCCGTGACTGGGGAAATCCGTCAGTATCAATACTGACCAGGGACATGGCTGTGGCATCCTGTATTGCAGCAGAAAGCGCATCACTCATCCAAAGTTGAAATTGTTGGAAGGGATTGTGATGAATGCTTTGCTCACTTAATTCAGAAAGTTTATAATCTCGTCTGATGTCTTCTATTTGCATTTTCCAGTTTGTTTCAACGTAATACCTTTTTATAAGTAACACCATTACGATTTTGAAAGAGACCTGAGTCGTTTTAAACGTTGGAGCTTTGGATCGGAAAAAGATATATCCATCAGCTGCCAGAGGTTTTAACGAAGAAGCAGCTTTTACCACAATAAATTAAGCCTCATACAATGAAGTATTGATGTAAAATGGTATAACCCAAATTGAGATGTTTTGTTTAAGGTATTTGCATTGAACCTTTTATTTCTCGAGCTGTTTTTGAATATATACGAAAGGGTATTCATTATGAAACGAGCATAATAAAAGGCCTTTTAATACACAGGAGTATGATTATGCGAGTTACATCCGTCAGCTGACGGACCATAAAAATAAACAATTGAAAACGAATGAAAAATACTGTATTTATTTTATTCTTGTTGTTGTCGTTAACACTTTGTGGAGTTGATAAAACCGGAAAATTAGAGATGGGCGGGAAAGCCGTTTTGACCGATGTTAAAATGACAGAAGTGTCAGGTAAACA
>JBFEWU010000148.1:0-11035 GCA_041546215.1 Draconibacterium sp.
AAATACGAATAAAATGCTAATTATATAAGCATTTATATGAATTTTTCAATCACTAAAAAGATGACATCTTTCAGAAGAGAGAGCATTTTTAATACAACTTCTGCAAAAGAACCTAACAGCCGTTACAGATATTTAAATCTTTGTGATTAAATTTAGGCAATAATAATATGGTATGAGAGCAATTGTAAAGAACAGCTGTGGGATATTTATTATCCTCATCGTAATATTAACGAGTTGTGGTCCAGGTGAACAGAAACAAAAACAACCCAACGTCATCTTTATCCTTACCGACCAGTGGCGCGCATCAGCTCTTGGATACGCCGGTAATGAGGTTGTTCAGACGCCACACCTGGATAAGTTTGCCACGGAAGCTGTAAACTTTACCAATGCAGTATCGGTAATGCCGGTTTGTACCCCTTACCGGGCTTCGTTAATGACTGGTCGTTACCCTACAAATACAGGAATGTTTATCAACGACCTATATCTGCCTTCCGAAGAGTTATGTATGGCCGAAATTTTTGCTGAAGCCGGCTACAATACCGCATATTTGGGGAAATGGCACCTCGATGGCCATGGCCGGTCAGACTTTGTGATTCCCGAACGCCGGCAGGGGTGGAAATTCTGGAAAGCTTCGGAATGCGACCACCACTATCCGAAGGAGCATTACTATGACAACAGGGACTCAACGCTTCGTTATTGGGAAGGGTATTCGACCTATGCCATAGCCGGTGAGGCAAATAATTATATGCAGCAACACGCCAGGGGCAAGGACCCGTTTTGTTTGTTTGTGTCTCTGGGGACACCTCATTTCCCGCACAACACTGCCCCCGGGGAGTATATGAAACTCTACCCGAAAGAGAATCTAAAACTGCCCGATAATGTGACTGACGACATGAAAGAAAGGGCGTATAAAGAATTGCAGGGGTATTATGCCCACTGCACGGCTACGGACAAGGCCATTGGCGAAATCATCGACAAAGCCAAAGAGCTGGGTATTTATGATAATTCGGTCATTGTATTCACCTCCGACCATGGCGAAATGATGGGATCGCATGGCTTCAGGCCATTTATGAAACATCAGCCCTACTCCGAATCAGCAAACATTCCTTTTTTAATCGCTTATCCGGGCATGGATGCCAACAAAGGCAAAAGGGCTGAGGCGGCCATAACCACCCCGGATATTCTGCCTTCCTTACTTTCGCTTTGTAACATCAGCATTCCTGAAAGTATAGAAGGGTATGATTTGTCAGAGCTAATAAATAATCCGTCCATGGATCCGGAAAGGGCAGCACTTTACATGAATCCCTGCCCCTTCGGCATAGCCTATCCTTCGGATGAATACCGGGCCATACGAACAGCTTCTTATACTTACGTTAAGACACCCGAAGGCCCATCCATGCTTTTTGATAATAAAAAGGATCCCACTCAATTGAATAATTTGGTGAACCACATAGATTGGGCCGAAACACAGGCTAAACTCGATGAAGAGTTGATGCGGGAATTGACTCGTATTGGTGATGTTGAGATCAGGTCCAGAGATTATTATCTGAAAAAATTCGGATATTACGGCCGAAAGGAATTTACAGAGAGCTATCACATTGCCAATTATAATGAAGTGAAGGTGGTAGTCACTCCCCATAATGCATTTGAAATAAATTAGGTAAAACTAATGGCAAATGACCCTTTTTTTTCAAGGCTATAAGTAATTTGTCATTGAAGTATGGTAAGGGCAATATTGTCTGATTAAATTAGCCACGTAAGTCATCTAAAAACCAATATAAAGAACCGAAGCTTTAGCTTACCTGTTTTTAGTAGCATTTTAAAGCAACCATTTTAGCCTACCTGTAGTCTAACAGTTAGATCAGACAAATGAAGCAAAATAGATCCATATTATTTTTGGTGGGTATTGTTCTCTGTCTAATGACATCTGCTTGCCGGGAGTCAATTTTGACTGAAGATCCAGTGCAGTTGGAACCTGAAGATTTTACCTTTATTCCTGAAAAACCTACCACTGATCAGGAAGTTAAAATGATCTATTATGGCTGTGGGTACAATGAAACCTCGTCGGTAAGCATTGAAGACAAGAAAGTTTTGGTCATTAAGAAATTCAACGGGGCAATGAAACGCCCCTGCATCCTGGAATACGATACAACCCATATCGGAAAACTCGCGTCGGGAAGCTATCAGGTAACACTGGAAATTATTGATATAAATCCCTTTATAGAAGATTCTTTATTTTCTTCCCGGACGAAAACATTAAGGGTAGTTAAATTCTAAATCGTATTTCATTTGAATTATAAATCCATGTGTTTTCAAGTATGGTGGTTTCGTCTATGGAAAATTCTGCATTTCTGAAAAGTTGATTGGCAATTTATTTGCTGAAAAATGTCAGGTTGTTAATTGATTATTAACGTGGGAAACACGTTATTTCTGATAAAATTAAGTACGATGAGTTGTCTTGTTCGGGATAAGGATACACAATTCAAATTGTTGCGTGATAAATAAACTACGGATAAAAGCCTGCTCTATCACCCCATGGTTTTTTCCTTTGGTTTTGTGTGTCGATAAGATGTAGCAGTCCTGCCTGCCAGATCCGGGATTTAGATGGGCCTTGCATCAAGGGAATGCCTTTGGCATGCCAGGGAAAAAACAGGATAATTGCCATGGATGAGCAGACAACACGCATTGCCGGTCACGGGGTGGGGTATTTGGTAAGATTTAAAAGATGCCAAAAGATTACAAACCAATATAAAATAAGGCTCTGAATCCAAAAGATGGTGCACCAATTGTTGATTTGGGAGTTACCCGCCAGATGGCCTCCACACGAAACATGCTCAGGATATTTTCCAGTCCGGCTCCCAGTTCCACATAAGGGTTTTGCATTTTTGAAATTACGGTTGGAAAGGCAATCACGTCCTGATGCCTGTTGTTTACCCTGCCAATCATCATTTTAGATGAAAATACTTCGCGCAATCCTGTTTCCCGAAACAAGGGGATCCGCCGTATGAAAAAACCGTTCAAATGGTAGTCTACATAGGTATGAATGTATTGATCGTGCACAAATTCAAGGTAATTCAGCATATTAAAATCATACCTGTACAAACCGTAGTTTTCGTTTCCCCGGGGAATATCGAGCATGGTGTATGGAAGTTTGCCCAAAAACGCACCGGCTTCAATGGCATAATCCAGGCGGCTCTGGCCAATGTTTACGGCTTGTTTTACCGTAGTTGCCAGTTTCCCGTATGCATTCGATTCATTGTTGTAAAATGCCATTCCACCACCAGCTGTAAAGTGGATAATGGGATATTTCGTGTCCATATAAAGTCGTAGAAAACCATGGTCAATTAGTTTCTCTTCCCGCGACCACCGGGTATCTATATTGAATTCAAAAGCACTTACACCATTCAAGGGCTGGCTATTTCTATAAAAGGGATAGAATTCAGGAGACTCGTGCCTGGTGTAGTTTATAGAAAGCTTATTTAAAAGACCCGGGTACCATTCGCATTCATATTGGGCGGCAATTTTCTGTTCCCTGAAAATTTCATCCAGTTCATCGTGTTTTAATAACTGCGAAATCAGGTTATTTTCAGTTGGAGTAAATGCATTTTCGTAAAGGTTCAGGATTTTCTCATTTTCTCCGTGCCGAATCATCTTATCATCGTAGTAAATTTTGAAAACCTGTCGTTTAATTGTTGGAAATAAAAAACCATAGCCCACCGAAAAATTAACTTTTTTATTGCGTGTACCATATCCAATTCCACCCCAAAACATCATCCGGTCGTTAATTTCCTCGCTGGTTCGTGCACCCATAAAAAGATGATATCCTTCAACCTTGTTTGTATTAAAAAAACTTGTATACGGACCCAACTCAATCTTGCCAATATCGTAATAACTTGTCAGGGTCATATTTGCAAGATTATTGATTCTCTTAATGGCTCTTATTTCGGTGATTGAATCAATTACAGAAGTAGCTAATTTATCTTTCACGCTTAATGCTTCCAGTCGATTGCTTTGCCAGAACAGGGAGTCGCGGTTATAGGCATCCGGAAGTTTTACCGTTTCGTATTTCGCATTTTTATTGCTCAGTTTGATTGCTGCTTTTGGATTGATTGTAACTTTTTCAATATTAGCGGTTTGCGTATAAAATAGCGACAGCCTTTTGGAATCTTTATTGCCGGTTTTGAACGGAACATAATCGAACAAGGCATCAATTTGTACACGTTTATAAAATGGCGTCGAATCATTTACAAAACTGTAGTTGCTTTTTAAACGGAGGCTTTTCAAAAAGTTAATATTACTTGTAGTCGACAAATCACCATCGATTTCCATAATCGAATAAAACTGGTCTTCAACCAAAAAATAACCTTTTAGAGTATTCTCTCCTTTGCGTCGGGGCTGATAATTCACCCTGAAAATTTTTTGTCCTTCAACCAACATACTATCTGCCAAAAAGTATTTGTAAAAGAACCACCCGTTTTCGGCAATCGGACTTACAAAGTTTTGGGTGAATAAATTCATGAAATTGTCGTAGTAGTTCACCTCAAGGTCGAGGGCACTGGTGTACCCCGATATTTCCAGGTCGTTGAGTATTCCAACTCCGTAAGTTTTATCGGCTATTACAGTGGATTTTTGAAGCGGCGGATCTTTTTGTACCTCGTTAAAAGCCAGTTGCTCTGAAAAATACAGGGGTAAGAATTTAGAACTGTCATCAGCTGTTTTAAAAACGTTTTCACTATTCCTAAACGCTTTCGTGCTAATCATTTTGTCTTTTACATTATTTATCTGATAGCCCCATTTGGTGTATTTCTGGTAAGAATATCTCGAGAACTGGGCGGGATTATTTTTTTTCTTATTCCTTTGAATATTACTGAAAAGTAAACGCATCGGACCCTCGTCGGGAGTTACTTCAATTTCAGATATATCAAAGGTTTCTGCTTGTAAATGAACATCCAGTGATGGCAGATGTGTACGCGGGATCACTTTTTCAACAGCATAAAAACCGATGGCTGAAAAAACCAATGTATCGTTACTGTTAGGGTAGGCCAATTTATATACTCCGCTTGTGTCGGTTATCGTACCGCTTATTGTATTTTTAATGATAATGTTTACGTAGGGGATGGGAGCGCCTGTCTCTCTGTCGGTAACACGCCCGCGCAGAAATGATTTTTGGGCAACAGAGGTATTGCACAATATTACTGCAGTGAACAAAAAAATACTTTGTAAAATGCTATTTTTAAAAGAGATATGTGTTCTCTTTAGGTTCTGGTTTCTGTTTTTCATTGTTTGGTCAATACAACTATCTGGAGTTGTTATTTCTTCACTAAGAATGACGGCGTAAATTTGAACAAAAAAACAGAAATAATGATGTTTCGTGCTTTTATTGTGAATAAAAAACCTGAGTTGAAATTTAAAGTCGAACTCACGTTAAATTATGCTTATGTAACATATGGGAAGAATTGAAACCGGCACTTGATTGGGAATTATAACTAAACGTATATTACAGATGGCTGTGGAAGTCATATCCCAGGAATAATGGGAACAATTACTAAATTCATTTTATGCTATGCAATGAAGGCATATTACATCGCTTTTTTATTCCCCAAATGGTCAGGAATATACACTTAGGTTTGTTTTTAACATTACAATTAAATAGCTTTATAAATGCGATAATAGCCCGTACAAATTGACGACCAAATGAAAGTTGATTGATAACAGATGTTTTGATAAAAATATCGATTTGATTGTACTCATTCCATTTAAGTAAACTTTGTTAGCTGAAAAAAAATATTTCATACAATGACAAGAGTCTTAGCAATAGCTTGCCTGTTAACAGGTTTAGCTTCCCAGGCCCAGGTGAAAAATACAGGAGGTTATCCAATTTCATCGGTTCCATTTACTTCTGTACAGGTTACCGATTCGTTTTGGGGGCAACGATTAAAAGCCAGCAGAGAGGTAACCATTCCACTTGCATTTAGCAAATGCGAAGAGACAGGGCGCTACGATAATTTTATAAAAGCTGCAAATCCAAACGAAAAATACGAAGTTAAAGGCTATTCTTTCGACGATACCGATGTATATAAAACCATTGAAGGCGCGAGCTATGCCATGCAAACCTGCCCAAATCCTGAGTTAGATAGCTATATCGACAGTGTTTTGCAAATTGTAGCTGCAGCACAGGAAGAAGATGGCTATTTGTATACTTCACGAACCATGAATCCTGGGCATCCACACGAGTGGGCAGGGACCAAGCGCTGGGAGAAAGTGGAAGACCTAAGCCACGAGTTATACAACCTGGGGCACATGATTGAAGGTGCAGTAGCTCACTACCAGTCGACGGGTAAAAAAACATTTCTGGAGATTGCAGAAAAATATGCCGATTGTGCCATTCGTGAGGTAGGGCCCAAAGAGGGGCAAGTAAAAGTTGTTCCGGGGCACCAGATTGCTGAAATGGCTATGGCCAAACTCTACGTGGTAACCGGGAAAAAGGAGTACCTTGATTTTGCCAGGTATCTCCTGGATATGAGAGGTCATACCACCATAACCACCGAATACAGCCAGTCGCATAAACCCGTTTTAAAGCAGGAGGAAGCCGTCGGTCACGCCGTCCGTGCTGCATATATGTATTCCGGGATGGCTGATGTGGCTGCATTAACCGGCGATAGCTCCTACATTCATGCCATCAACAGGATTTGGGAAAATATCGTGGGTAAGAAATTGTACATTACAGGTGGCATAGGAGCAACAAACCATGGCGAAGCGTTTGGTAAAAACTACGAACTGCCAAATATGTCGGCCTACTGCGAAACTTGTGCAGCTATCGGCAATGTTTATCTCAATTACCGTTTGTTTCTGCTTCATGGCGAATCAAAATACTTCGATATTCTGGAACGTACGCTGTACAACGGATTAATAAGTGGTGTGTCGCTCGAAGGGGATAGATTCTTTTATCCAAATCCTCTTGAATCAGTCGGGCAACACCAACGCAAGCCCTGGTTTGGCTGTGCATGCTGCCCGTCGAATGTAAGCCGCTTTATTCCATCGGTACCGGGCTATATTTATGCGGCAGAAAATGATAATCTGTATGTCAACTTATTTATGTCGAACCAGGCGGAAATTGAAATTGAAGGCAAAAAGGTTCAGTTAACACAAACAACCAATTACCCGTGGAGTGGCGATATCAGCATTGAGCTTAAGCCTATTAAAAAACAGGATTTCAACCTGAAAATCAGAGTGCCCGGTTGGGTCCTGGGAGAGGTTGTCCCAGGCAACTTGTACAAATTTGCCGATAAAAAGAAATTGACCTACTCGGTTAAGGTGAATGGCACCCCGGCTGAAAGTGAATTGAACAGCGGTTATTTCACCATTAACCGGAAATGGCAAAAAGGCGATCTAGTGGAAATTCATTTCGATATGGAACCACGAATTGTGAAAGCACATCCATTGGTGGAAGCCGATGCCGGGAAACTGGCCGTGGAAAGAGGACCGCTTGTGTATTGTGCCGAATGGCCTGATAATGAATTCAGCGTTCTGTCTGCGGTATTGCCGTTAAAACCGGTATTTACAGTGGAGTACAATGCTGATTTACTTTTTGGTTTAAATACGATTAGCACAGAAAGCCAGTTACTTGCCTATAACAGCGAAGGTAAAATTGAGGTAAAGGATGTTACGCTTCATATGATTCCGTATTACGCCTGGGCTCATCGTGGAAGTGGCGAAATGTCGGTTTGGCTGGCCAATGATTTACGTGCTATCCGTCCGGTAAGAGAACCTACCATCGCTTCCGAAAGTAAAATTGATGCCTCACACAATACAAAGTCTATCAGTGCCATTAACGACCGCCTGGTGCCTGAAAACGAACAAGACCGCAGTGTCCCTTATTATCACTGGTGGCCAAGGCAAAATACAACCGAGTGGATTTCTTATGAGTTCAAAGGCAAACAAACGGTATGCAGTACCAGTGTAATCTGGTACGACGATGGTCCGTGGGGTGGTTGCCGTGTTCCTGAAACCTGGAAAATTTATTATAAAAATGCATCAGGAGAATGGATTCCGGTGGAAAACAACGAAAGTTATCCAACGGTAAAGGGAATACCCAACTCTGTATCATTTGCCCCGGTGAACACAAGTGCTGTTAAACTGGAGATTGTTCTGCCAAAGGACAATGCCACCGGAATATTTGAGTGGTCGGTAGAGTAAGGGTATTGAATTTGGGTGTCTGTGATGCAAAATATAAGCGGGAGTGCATTCCCAAAGGCAACACTAGCTTGCATGCCGGTATATTTTCTAATAAAAAAAATCAAATTATGAATAAACAACCTTTATCAATCCTGATTATTTTTTTCATCTTCCTGTTTATCTCAACAGGAGCAAAATCACAACTTACACCTGAAGATTATGCCAGAGCCGATTCGGTGATGAAACTGAGCGAAGCCGTGTACAACCAGGTTAGTGATATTCATTGGATGGACTCCACCTCAACCTTTTGGTACCGCATCAAAAACCGCGAGGGGATGAAATACCAACTTGTTGACGCCGAAAAGGCAACAAAAAATGAAATGTTCGATACTGAAAAACTGGTAGCCGCATTAAACCAAAAACTAAAGGAAGAAACTTCTGCCCATGATCTTATTCTAAGGGAATTAAAGATAGATCAAAAAGAAAGGACAATTCATTTTCAGTTTGGAAGAGCCCATTGGACTTGCAGCTTGAAAAATTACAACCTTGTTAAAAATTCGCTTGTAAAAAAAAGTGAATCCCGTGGATATTGGGGTGATTTCTTTGATGAAAAAGGCAATAAACCGGTAGTTTCCCCCGATAGCATTTGGACAGCTTTCATTAAAAACGACAATGTTTACATCAGGAATAACAAGGACAAAAAGGAGTACCAGTTGAGTTATGATGGTTCGGCCGGAGAATTTTATTCTTCGTATTTTTCATGGTCGCCCGATTCAAAAAAGCTGGCAGTAAACAAGGTGCGCGACCACAAGAAAAATCAAATTACTTTTGTTGAATCATCGCCTAAAACTCAGTTGCAACCAATCGTACACAAACGCGATTACTTAAAACCTGGTGATGCTCTGCCCATAAAACACCCCGCGCTTTTTGATATTGAGAGTAAAACTCAAATTCAGGTTGATACACGGGCTTTCGACAATCAGTACAAGCTGACCAATCCACGTTGGAACAAAGACGGGACGGCCTTTACCTTTGAATACAACCAGCGGGGTCATCAGGCATATAAAGTGCTTGAAGTGGAGGCAGAAACAGGCGAAGTGCGTATAATAATTGATGAAAGAAGTGAAACTTTTATCGACTATAGCGGAAAACGATATCGTTACAATGTGGAAGAAAGTGATGAAATTATCTGGGCTTCGGAGCGGGATGGTTGGAATCATCTTTACTTGCTTGATGCCAAAAATGGTGGTGTAAAAAATCAGATTACCAAAGGCAACTGGGTTGTCCGTCGTGTTTTGCATGTCGATGAAAAGGAACGGACGATTTTCTTCTATGGCTCAGGAAGAAACAAGGGTGAAGATCCGTATTTCTTACATTGTTACCGGGTGAATTTTGATGGAAGCGGTTTGTTTGATTTAACCCCGGAAAAAATGAACCATGAGGTATCCTTTGCTGAGAATTTTAACTATTTTACCGATACCTACTCAATGGTCGACACCCCACCGGTAACGGTATTACGTCATTCTTCAGACGGAGAAATAGTGCTGGAACTGGAAAAAACGGATGTTTCAGATGTACTTGCCAGAGGCTGGATTGCTCCCGAGGTTTTTGTGGCAAAAGCCCGTGATGGAAAAACCGAAATATGGGGAAATATTTATCGTCCCACCAATTTCGATGAAAATAAGAAATATCCGGTAATCGAATATATTTATGCAGGACCGCACAGCTCCTTTGCACAAAAAAGCTTCCGCCCGGCGCATTATGCCTTTTCTTCTTTAGCCGAACTTGGTTTTATTGTGGTTCAAATGGATGGCATGGGAACTTCAAACCGATCAAAAGCATTTCACGATGTGTGCTGGAAAAATTTAAAAGATGCTGGCTTCCCCGACCGTATTTTATGGATAAAAGCTGCAGCTGAAAAATACAGTTATATGGATACTGCACGTGTGGGATTGTTTGGCAGTTCTGCCGGTGGGCAAAGCACTTTAGCCGGATTATTATCTCATCCTGAATTTTATAAAGCCGGGGTATCTTCATCCGGATGCCACGACAATCGAATGGATAAAATATGGTGGAACGAACAGTGGATGGGCTACCCGGTAGGTCCACATTACGAAGAGTGTTCCAATGTGGTAAATGCTCATAAATTGAAAGGGAAATTGATGCTGATTGTAGGTGAAATGGATGATAATGTTGATCCCGCATCAACGATGCAGGTGGCTGATGCGCTTATAAAAGCCAAAAAAGATTTTGAACTGGTCGTATTGCCCGGATCAAATCATACACTTGGCGGAACCTACGGCGAACAAAAACGCCGTGACTTTTTTATCCGTCATTTATTACAAAAACAAACGCCTGACTGGAATAGGGTGAAAATTGATTAATCGAATATAATACGCTGTGCTATGAAAAAAATACCTGACCGGAAAAGAGTAAATCCTTTACTGTTTTTATTTTTTGGAATCTTATCGGTTTCGAATGTGTTTGCCGCTCAACCGTATAAAGAATACAAGATCTCCCATCCTCCGAAAGAATTAAAACTCGACTCGTTCTATAAAAAATATTCGAATGTAAATGGCATTCATATGATCAGTTCTCAGCGTGTGCCCGATTCAGCCTTTGTAAAAGCCTGCGAAATTATTGATTTTATGACAAACGGACTGCCCAAAGAGGTACTCAATCAATTGGCAAAAGTAAATACCCGTGTTGGAATTATGGCCCGTTACGAAGGAACCACCGACATTCCTGAACATGCCCATCTTGCCAATGACACCACTTTAAACTGGGATGTTCGGGCACGCGGTTTGGGCGGCACCCTCAAAAGGCCTTTGACAACCTGTGCCGAGGAGAATCTTCTTTG
>JBFEWU010000039.1:0-20377 GCA_041546215.1 Draconibacterium sp.
ATCCTGGCCATCCCGGTAGCCTGGCTTTCTTTCCAAATCATTTCTTTCCTGCAAGCCAGAATCAGCTCATTGCTCCCTCCCCCAATATCTAATATCAACGAAGGTTTATCCACTTTTTTCATGGCAAGCAAAACTCCTTTGAAAATCAGGTCGGCTTCTTTCTCTCCCGATACAATTTTTACCAGCCAACCGCTTTCTTCTCCCAGTTTTTCCAAAAACGAAATTTTATTTTCAGCGGTTCGCAAAGCCGAAGTTGCAATGGCCATTACATACTCTGTCTTAAATTCGTCAATTATTTGTTTGTGGATCGCGAAAGAGTCAATGGTTCTTTTAATGGCCTCATCGCTAATCTGGTTTGTCTTAATTTTGTCGTCACCAAGTTTTACCAATTGCTTACTCTGATGAAGGATTCTATGTCCTCCATTTACCAGATCAGCAATCAAAAGATTACATGTATTGGTTCCCAAATCAATAATAGCAATTCTCATAAAATTCTACGCTTTCAAAACCCGATGCTTGTTTATGAACCCGGGATCAATATCAACTCCCAAGCCCGGACCCGACGGTACAGTTACAACTCCATCATTACTTTTCAGAGTTGATGTTTTACACTCCAGCGGGATGCTTGAATTAAAGCCTTTGAATTCGTGGAACGGGCCTGCATTTGCCACTGCCGAAACAAAATGCATCATATACAAGTATCCCAATCCTGAACCTGAAATATGCGGAACGCAGGGTATATCGTAGGCCTCTGCCATGCGTGCAACTTTCATCGAGCGAATCATCCCACCAAAATAAAACACATCGGGCTGCACAATGTTTAAAGCTTTGTTACCCACTAACCACCTGAAATTCCTCATGCTTGGTTCCTGTTCTCCGCCGGCAACAGGAATACTTAACGAGTCTGTCACTTCTTTGGTTTCCTCATACCAGTCAAAAGGCACCGGCTCTTCGTAAAAATCGTAATTATATCCTTCCATAATCTTTCCAATTCGAATCGCTTCACTGGCATCATAGGAACCGTTCGAATCGGCATAAATGGTCATTTCATCGCCAAATACTTCACGCACCATGGGAATAAGCTTCTCGGTTCGCCCGGGAGGATCATCCGCATTTTTACGCATTCGACCTCCTACCTTAAACTTTACAGCCTTAGCTTGCGATTGTTCCACCTGTGCCTGAATTAATTCTATCGACTCTTTTGCCGATTTTCCCCTGAAATTATTGGCCTGATATACCGCAATTTCTGGATGACAAATCTCACCAATCAATTTTCCAATGGGTAGGCCGGCGATTCTTCCCAGCATGTCCAAAATGGCAAATTCTATGGTTGCCCATGGCACCCATAGTGCCAGATTCTGAAGCTTATAATTGCTTTTGTGGACATAAAGATCTTCAAAAAGTTGCTCTAAGTTGCGGGCATCCTTCCCCTTGAAAAATGCTTGCAAACGCACATTAAAAACCGGCCATACTGACTGCAGCTGCATGTTGTTCCCAACCGAGATCCCCTCGGCACCATCGGTAGAACGAATCCTGCAAATAAAATTATTTTTATACCTCAAAAGTTCAAGAGATTCGATAATCACAGGATTGGTAAAAAGCTCTTTTTTAAGCACCGGTTTAGCTAAAATCTTATCCAGCACTGAGTAATCGGTGATTTGGGCCGAGGTCTTAGTCTGCCAACCATTGGGAGTACTCACGCCTGCCAGTGCCACTGTACCCGACTTAAGAAAACTTCTTCGATTTACGCTCATTTTAATTAGATTTGTTCTTTATCAGGTTTAAATGAAGGAATTCGAACAAATATCCGTCTTAATAAAAGAAAAAGCAAATTCACTGGGTCTTTCAGCATGTGCGATATTACCCGTTTCATTTCTGGCTGAAGAGGAAATTCCATTTAAAAACTGGATCTCCAATGAGATGCATGGCGAAATGGGCTACATGAACCGTAACGTGGACAAACGCCTGAATCCCGGATTACTGGTTGAAAATGCCAAAACCATTATCGTTGTTCTACAAAATTATTTTCCAGAAAAAACCCAAGCGGATAAGGATGCCCCTGTTATTTCGAAATATGCATATGGCACCGATTATCATTTTGTTTTGAAAGACAAACTCCGAGAAATTCTGGCCTTTATTCAGAAAGAAATCCAAACGTGCCAGGGACGCCCCTTTGTTGATTCTGCACCAGTTTTGGAACGAGCCTGGGCAAAAAAAGCAGGCTTGGGGTGGATGGGGAAAAACAGCAACCTGATCTCTCCGGAACACGGAAGTTTCTTTTTTATTGGAGAACTTATTATTGATGCCGTATTACCCTACGACGAACCAACACCGGTGCGCGATCACTGCGGGAAATGCACAAAATGTATTGATGCCTGTCCCACCAAAGCAATTGTTGCCGAAAGGATTGTTGATGCACGCAAGTGCATTTCGTACCAAACCATTGAATTGCGTGGTGATCTGGACATAGACCTAAAGGGCAAGTTCGAAAACCGTGTTTTCGGCTGCGACATTTGTCAGGATGTGTGCCCGTGGAACCTTAAATCGGAAGCACACAGGGAATCCGCTTTTGAAGCGCATCCAAAACTTCTTCAGCTAAAAAAAGAAGAATGGATAAATATGGAACGCCCCCTTTTTAACGAACTTTTTAAAAGCTCGGCAGTAAAACGGACTGGTTTTAAAGGATTGCAACGCAACCTGAATTTTTTGGATGGCGAATAAAAAATTTACATACGAAACGGTTCTGATAAAAGGGCCCTTTAAAGGTACTTATGCCGAGTTTCCCTTTGATAGTGCGAAAGAATTCGGCACAAGAAAACATGTATGGTGTAAAATAAGGGTTGACGGCAAAACTTTCCAGATGAATCTGCTTCCAAACGGAAAAGGAGGGCACTGGCTCCATCTGAAACAGGAAATTCGTGATGCCATTAAAAAATATGAAGGTGATGTTGTAAAAATTGAATTGGAAAGAGACGACCGCCCCAGAACTGTAGAAATACCGGAGTATTTGCAATGGCTGTTCGATAATGATCCGCTAATGGGAAAATACTTTGAGAGAATGCCAATTTCCGGGAAGAAATTCTGGGTAGGTTTTATCCAGGAGCCAAAAAATGAGGATACAAAAGTGCAACGCATCAATCGCTTATTTGAATATTTGCACGAACAATATGCCGGGAAAGTCTGATTGATTTCCGTATAAAGTTATAAATTTGTTTGGCTTAGAATTAACATCAACATAAACCAATAAATCACTATGCATTGGAAATACATAGGTTTGAGATTCGAATGAAATTCGATGAATATATAATTAGACGGAAGACAGAAGACGGAAGAAAAAGATACAACAATTTTTTAAAAACTTCGGTCTCCCGACTTCGGTCTTCGGTCAAAAACAAAAGTTTATAGAAACTAAAATAGCTGCAATAAATTGCAGGATTTTAACCATTAACTTGAAAATAAATATGAGACATCTTATTAAAGCACTTTGTGCTTTTCCAATTCTTATCGCAATTTCATGTTCAACAAACACTGAACAAAAAGCCAGTGCTGACCGGCCACCAAATTTTGTGGTTGTGTTTATTGACGACATGGGTTATGGCGATATTGGGACTCAGGGCGCCACAGGCTGGTCCACTCCCAACCTGGACAAAATGGCTGCAGAGGGAATGCGTTTTACAAACTTTTATTCGGCACAACCCGTTTGCAGTGCCTCGCGCGCAGGATTAATGACAGGTTGCTACCCCAACCGTATTGGAATTTCGGGTGCACTTTTCCCCCATCATGAAGTGGGTTTGAATTCCCAGGAAACAACCATCGCCGAAATGTTAAAAGAAAAGGGGTACGCCACTGCAATTTACGGGAAATGGCACCTTGGCCATCATAAAGAATTTTTGCCTTTACAGCACGGTTTCGATGAGTATGTTGGCGTGCCCTATTCCAACGACATGTGGCCACTGACAAATACCGGCGAATCCTTACCAGAAGGACATGGCCGGCTTAAATACCCTGACTTGCCGGTTATGAAAGACAACGATATACTCTTTACCATTACCGACTGGGAAGGACAGGACACATTAACCACCCTTTATACTGAAAAAGCCGTTGATTTTATCAATCGCAACGCCCAGAATCCCTTCTTCCTTTACGTTCCACATACCATGGCGCATATTCCGCTGGGGGTTTCCGATAAATTCCGCGGAAAAAGTGACCAGGGTGTATATGGGGATGTGATGATGGAAATTGACTGGAGCGTTGGACAAATTGAAAAAGCCCTTTCAGAAAATGGCATTGCCGAAAACACGGTAATCATTTTCACCACAGATAACGGGCCATGGTTAAATTTTGGCAATCATGCCGGCTCTTCGGGTGGTTTGCGCGAGGGAAAAACCACCAGTTGGGAAGGCGGGCAGCGTGTGCCGTTTATTGTAAAATGGCCAAAAGAAATTCCTGCAGGTACTACGTGTAATAAATTGGGTTGCGCCATCGATATTTTGCCAAGTTTTGCAGAAATAGCAGGTGCCGAACTTCCCGAACTGGAAATCGACGGAACCAGTATTGTTGAACTTTGGAGAGGGAACCTGGATGCCACTCCTCGCGATGAAATCTGGTTCTATTTCAATAAAAACAATTTAAACGGTGTACGTAAGGGAAACTGGAAACTCGTACTTCCGCACACCTGGAATTCGTACAACACCGAACCCGGCAAAGATGGGAATGGTGGCAGACGAATAAAAATGAAAGTTGAATCACCAGAGCTCTATAATATGATGCGCGATCCGGGAGAACAATACAATGTTTACGACTATAATCCGGAAAAAGTAGATGAACTGATGCAGGTAGTTGAAGAAGCACGTGCTGAACTTGGCGACTTAAATATTGGCATTGAGAAAGGATCTGGCAATCGCGAGATTGGGAGGAAGTAAAACATATTCATTCACAATTTTCAGGAACACAATAGATTCCATCTCTTGATTGAGAGATGGAATCCGTTTAATTCAGAAAGGTTTAATGGTTAATTTATAATGTTTAACTCCCGGTTGTACCCGGTACTTTTGCAGCTGCCTTATGGCTGTACCTCCAACTCCGGAGACCTCGTAATCAACATTTAAGATCGTATTCGGCGCTTCCTGCAGTTGGTACAAATACATGGCCCGTGAGAGATTGTCGGTTGAAAATTTATGCAGGCTGAAATTTAATAAATCATCCCCTTTAATTAACAGGCCTCTCCCATTTCCATTGTGGACTTTTAACCAGCGTACATCGCAACGGTTACCATATTCCTGTGGAATAATATAAGGAACAAACATCGAGTCGACGGTTGAAGAATACAATCCGGCTTTTGCGCCGGTTTTTCGATCGGGATAATTTTCGAACGGCCCCCGTCCATAATACTGCACCCTGGTAAATGCTTTTGGCAAGTGGAACTGAAGTCCTGCTTTTTGCAACATATCCGGCATTGGACCATGTGGGATTATTTCCTGCTCCAGCTCAATGACACCATTGGAAGAAAAGGTCCATTTTTCATTTCGTTCAAAGGCGGAGAAATGCCCATTTGAATTTTTCCTGACCGGATTTGATGAATTGGAAAAAGCTTTCATTTTCAGGGTAAGTTTGTCATCCCGGATTTGCAGCACTTCAATTTCATCTACCTGGATTTGCAAATTGCGCATACCCAGGGTACGAACTTGATTGTCTATGCTTCTGCCATAACCCTTGGTTCTGTTCCCGGGACTATACCTGTAATTTCCCCATGGATCCATATCATTGGCAGTTGGAGCGCGCCAGACATTAAATACCGGCCCACTTTCCAAATACTCAGTTCCGTTGTACATTAAAGAAGTAAACTGCCCCGTTCTCTTATCCAAAACATATTGAAAATTACTTCCGATGACAATTACCTGTCGATCATTTTCCGTGGCATTAATGCCTCCCTTGTTTTTCTCTTCTTCCACAAAATAAAAATCGGCCGGTACCGGGAACTGCTCCCAGGCAATCTCATGACTTCGATCAGCCCAGTTTAAATCTTCCTTCAGCACAAAGGAAACCTGGAGCAGACATTCAGATTTAGAATTAACTCGTGGCCGGCGATAATCAATGGTAATTTCACCCGATTCCTGTGCCGGGATATTACAGTCGAAAAATCCACGCTGTGTAAGCTCTCCATCCACCAGAAGCTGCCACACTCCACCCAATTCACTCAGGTTTTTAAAATGATGTCGATTGCTAACTTTCAACCGTCCTTTTTCAATATCGATTGCCTCTATTTTTACTGGCTGCCCCGATTTTTTCACCTGGTAAATTTCAGGTTGCACGCTTCTGTCAGGCCATATAATTCCATAGGTTCTGCCACCTAATCCCACTGCATAAAAATCACCTTCCTTCCTGTCCTGCTCAAAGTCGAGGTACAAAACTTCGCCCATATTTGTTTGTTCAAAATCAGTAACATTCACGGCCTTGTTAAAAACCTTTACATCATCTAAAACCATGCCCGACATTCTACCTGAATATTCGCCCTGATCATGCGATTCGGCCTCACGCCCCAAACAGAGCGGGAAAGGTGTTGAACTTATATTTCCTGAAAAAGATGTGCCTGCCACCCGTTTCCCGTCCACATACAGCTGTAGTTGTCGTCCGTTATAAATTCCGGCAATATGATGCCAGTTGTTGTAAAAATCGTCTCTGACTTTCGCCTTTGCCGAAACTCGTTTGCCGCTATAAATATAAAACTCCAGCGTTTGCTTATTTTCCATTTGAATACCATAACCGTGTTTCCCTTTTGCCAGAAAAACATTGGCTTGTGGAATCTCCGAAGGTTTCACCCAAAAACCAATGGAAAGCTCTTTCCCGTTAATATCCAACTCCGGATCGCGGTAAAATTCCACCCAGTCGTCGTGTCCCGAGAACTGCAATCCCCAGCCTGTCTTACCTTCTGTTAATACAGGTCGTCCCATTATTTGTCCATCGTTATGTGCTTCCGACAAATCGGGGATGATCCAACGGGGTGTTTTAATCCCGGGGCTAATCCAATCCCATATTGCGCCTCCCGAAAGTCGCGGATATTTCCAGATATACTCCCAGTATTCATCCATGCCGCCCAGACCATTCCCTGTGGCAGCCAGATATTCGTCCATAAACGATGCACGGATATCGATACTTTCCAAAACTTTTCCTTCTGCCAGATTTTTATAATCCAAAGGATACCAGTAACGCGGTCCAACAATATCTTCAAAGGGGATGTAAAATTTATTCCCTCCATACATCCAGGCCGGGCGACTTGGGTCAATGCTTTTCCCCGTTTTTATTACTTCGTTTATATTAAAACCACTCCCCGACTCATTCCCGGCACTCCAAACAATAACCGAGGGGTGGTTCCGGTCGCGATACACCAATTTTCGCGAACGATCGCAATACATCTCGGTCCACTGGGCTTCGCCCGAAAGGTGAATATTATTGTGGGCCTCATCACCCACCTCGGCAATTATATACATTCCCAGCTCATCAGCCAGTTCGATGTATTCGGGTGTTGGCGGATAATGACTGGTTCGCACGCAATTAATATTGTGTTGTTTCATCAAAAGCAAATCCTTTTTCAGAGTTTCAAACGGCACTGCCTGTCCGAATTCGGGATGGTGCATGTGACTGTTTACACCGTTTAGTTTTACAGGAACACCATTTATGGTCAAAATTTTGTTTTTGTATCCCACCTCCCGAAAACCTATTTTTTGGGTGAAAGTCTCCAGTGTTTTACCTTCCCGATCTTTTAATTCCACAAGCAGGATGAAAAGGTTTGGAAATTCGGCCGACCACTTTGGCGGATCGACAACCACGGTTTCTGTTACAACTTTTTCAGATCCGGCCGGATCGATCCTGAAAGTTGTTGTTTTAATTCCATCCCGTAAAATAGATCGTCCCTCCTGGTTATACACATTAAATTCCAGGCTGGCGTCCACAACCTCCTGCCGTTTATTTTGAACATCGGTTTCAATTTTCAAGGTCGCATTTTTGTAGTGTTCATCGAAATCGGTGACCACATATAAATCGTGGATAAGGATTTTGGGCTGAGCATACAATTTGACATCACGGTAGATCCCCGAAAGTCTCCACATATCCTGATTCTCCAGGTAAGAGCCATCGGAAAAACGAATCACCTGAACTGCCAGATCATTTTCACCCTTCTCCACAAATGGTGTAATATTAAATTCAGCAGGTTCAAAACCGCCCTGGTTATATCCAACCCGTTTCCCGTTCACCCAAATGTACGAGGCTGATTTAATCCCCTCAAAACGCAACATAATTTCCTTTTCTTCCCAGCTTCCGGGTACCTCGAATTTGCGTTTGTAACATCCAACCGGATTGTAATAATCGGGGATATTGGGTGGATCGTTTTCGAAAGTAAGCGCAACATTTCTAAACTTGGGGTGACCAAATCCTTCCAGTTGCCAGTTCGAAGGTACTTTAATCACATCCCATTGGTCCACATCAAAATCGGTCGTCCAAAAGTTTTCAGGAACCTGACCGGGTGTTTCAAGCCATTTAAATTTCCATTGACCGTTAAGCGGCACGTAGTTTTCACACTTGTTTGGCCTATTCTGAATTGCCGCCTCGCGGCTTGAATAGGGAATATGAAAGGCATGTGGTAAATTTTGGCCCTTTTCAAAAACGGATGGATTTTCCCAATCCGATGGTAGAAATTCCACTTCCTGGGCAGAAACACCTGTGACAAATAATAAAAAAAACAGTAGGAGAGATCGGTTCATTTGATGGTTGTTTAATTGTTTATGCGGTAATAATGTTACGATAAATAAAATCGTATTTACCCCTGGTAATCCTAAAAATGATTTACTCTAGCTACTTATGTCCAGAGTCTCTACTCCCTTGTTAAATTCTTGGTAATACATGGTAGGGGTATAACCGGTATGTTTTTTAAAAATGCGGTTAAAATTCGAGAGGTTGTTAAATCCACTTTCGTAACACACTTGCGACACCGACATTTTTCCCTCAATGATTAAACGGCAGGCGTAACCGATGCGCATATCATTAACAAACTCCGACAGGGATTTCCCTGATTTTTCCTTAAAATAACGGCAAAAAGCAGAAGGATGCAAATTGGCGACTTCGGCGACTTTGTTTAGCTCAATTTTTTTAAGGTAAGAGGCATTTAAATAGTGCATTACTTTGGTTAAGCGGTCGCTGGTAAAATCATGGTTTTCTATCCGGTAGAATTCACCGGCCAACAATCGATATTCATCCGCTTTTGCAAGAAATTGCAAAAGTTCCAGGGTAAGTAAAGCACGTTCAAAACCTTTTGAACGAACCACTTTAAATATTTTACGCTTGGCTTTCCCCGATACATTCTTTGAAAATCGAATCCCCTTTCCTGAGCGATCAAGCAATTCTTTTATCAAATGAAATTCCGGGTATTCTGAAATGGCTTCTTTAAAGAATTCATTGGAAAACTGGATGACGATATACTTTATTTTCATCTCCTTCTGCTGGTCGAAAAATGACTCGTCACTTTTCCAGAAATGGGGTAAATTGCTTCCCAGAAGCACCAGGTCACTGGAAGTAAATTCCTCAATGTTATCGGCCACAAAACGACTGCCAAATCCATCTATTACATACAGTAACTCATACTCCGAATGAGAATGCCACGGATATGTAAAATGCGATTTTTCCTGCATTTTTACTTTCACTGCCGACCTACCCGGGAAATCGATATGTTCGTGCATTATCTTCATAGCCTAAAACTACAAAAATGTTAATACAGTACAAAGTCTTGCAAAATTAATACTGCACAAATACTGTATAGCTTTATATATTTGTGCAACCAATACCAAAAAAATGACAAACGATCAATGGGAACTGTTGCTGAAAACAGTTCATGGGGTGACACCAAAAAATCCGGTAACAGGATTTATTATTGACAGCCCCTGGATACCGGGATGGGCAGGAATATCCAATCTTCAATTTTATTCTTCTGAGCAAATCTGGTTTGAAGCCAACAAAAAGGCCATTGAAACTTTTCCTGACATTATGTTTTTACCCGGATTTTGGTCGGAATTTGGAATGTGTACCGAACCCTCGGCCTTTGGGGCCAAAACAGTTTGGAACGAATACAGCTTACCTCATGCCGATAAAATAATTAGTGATGTTTCGCAGGCTGCAACACTGATCAATCCTAACCCAAAAACAGATGGGCTTTTACCTTTTATTATTCAGCGCCTGGTAAATTATCAACCGGCGATAAATGATATGGGCCACGAAATTAAATTCGCCATTGCCCGGGGGCCTTTAAATATTGCGTCGTTTTTAATGGGTACCACCGAGTTAATGATGGGATTTATGATGGATCCGGACAACAGCCACAGATTGCTTGAAACCATTACCCGGTTTACGATCAACTGGATAGAACATCAAAAAGAAATGTTCCCAAGTATTGAAGGAATTCTACTCCTCGACGACATTGTTGGTTTTATTGGAGAAGAAGAATGTAAGGCGTATGCTGTTCCTTATATAAAACGAATTTTTAATTCCTTCGACTCGAAACTGAACTTTTTTCATAACGACGCACCCGGATTAATTTCATCGCCTTACCTCAGGGAAATGAATGTGGATTTATTTAACTTTAGCTTCGAACACTCGATGACTGAAATTCGCCAGCTAGCTGGCAATGAAGTTGCGCTTATAGGAAATTTACCACCAAGAGATGTACTGGCCGCCGGTACTCCTGAGCAGGTGCGCGAAGAAACCCTGAAAATGGTAAACGAGTTTGGCGATACGAACCGGGTAATCTGGTCGTGTGGTGGTGGAATGCCTCAAAATGTAACCACAGAGAACATTAAAGCGTTTAAAGAAACAATTGATAAATTGGTACCTAAATATCAACATGTATAAACCTATTCCTACATCTAATGAAAACTAAAATTCTATTTATCGCACTTCTGTTTACTCAATCGTTGATTGCACAACAGTTGGCAAAATTCACGGTTACCATCGGGAAAGACCGCTTGGATTCTCCGGTTTCAGTAACACTGGACAATATGAATTACAATACCGACAAGGGAAATCTGGTATTGTACGAGATTACAAAACAGGGGGAACAAGTTGTTCCCTGCCAATTGGAAGCCGGTCATTCGGCCCGGCTTTGGTTCGTTTTAAAAGGGGAATCAAAAAAGGGCACAAAACGAGAATTCGTCCTAAAACGTGAAGACAAGGCTTTTTTAGAAGAAACCAAAGTTTCTTTGTCTAAAGACAACGAAGATTTAAGCCTGTCTTTTAACGAAAATCCCATCTTAAAATACCGTTATGCGGTAACCCTGCCACCGAAGGAAGCCGATCCGCTTTACAAACGTTCGGGTTATATTCACCCGCTTTCGTCGCCGGGAGGCAAAGTGCTTACCCGCATTCAGGCACCCGACCACTACCATCACTATGGAATTTGGGGCCCATGGACAAAAACCCACATCGACGATCGGGCTGTTGATTTCTGGAACCTGAAACTGGGACAGGGAACCGTAAAATTTGCGGGTTTCCTATCGGAAGCGGAAGGCGCCATCTTTAGCGGTTTTAAAGCTTTGCAACAACATGTAGATTTTGGAGCCGTTGGAGAAGACCAGGTTGCCATGAATGAAATACTGGATGTAAGGGCATGGAATGTCGGCGAAGGTGTTTGGATGGTTGATTATACAACATCCTTAAGCAGCCCGCTCAAAAACGGGATTATGCTCGACGCCTATCGTTACGGCGGAGGGATAGGCTGGCGTGCTACCGCAGATTGGCACAAGGACAATTGTACTGTTCTTACCTCGGATGGAAAAACCAGAAAAGACGCCGATGGATCATACGCGCGCTGGTGTATGGTTGAAGGGGAATCGGAGGTGGAAGAAGGCCGCTCAGGAATTCTGTTCCTCAGTCATCCATCGAACCGGATGCACCCCGAACCCATGCGTATTTGGCCTCTGAATGCCAATGGTGGCCGGGGCGATATGTATTTCGAATTTGTACCGATTCGTCACGACGACTGGAAATTGGAACCAAAACAAAGCTACACCTTAAAATATAGAATGATAATTTTCGATGGAAAACTTAGTGCTGATGCAGCCGAAAAATACTGGAACAGTTTTGCATCAAATCCCATGGTTGAAATTGAATAGGTAACATTAACCGGCAGTTTCGGAGAAGAAGAAAGAATTTCTCACTTCAGTGAAAAGGGAAATTCTTTTTGTCCAGCCAGGTCCTTCTTTCCAAAGATCCTCCGCGGGAGGATCATAAGAAATCAGGGGCTTCGGGATCATATGGAAGCTACAAGAAAAATACCTGATCAAAAATTAATACTTAAATTATGAAAACATTATTGATACTTATCGTTGCGGTTTTTATAACGTTTGGCGGCACAAATGCCCAGCAAAAAATTACTGCCGAAAAGGTAGGCGACAAAATTGAGTTCCGCGTAAATGGTACCCTTTTCACCAATTACATTCTCTCGGAATACGAAAAGTACCCCTTCTTTTACCCGGTAAACGGTCCATCAAATGCCAGTGTAACATCCATGCGAAATGCAAATTATCCACACCACAGCTCACTGTTCTTTGGTTGCGACCGTGTAAACGGAGGCAACTACTGGCAACAAGGTTTAGACCGTGGACAAATTGTTTCGCTCCGCGCCGATATTATTGAATCAGGAGCCGACAAAGCCGTGGTTGAAAACGAGTGCATCTGGACACGCCCGGGGGCTGATGCTCCAATAAAAGATAAGCGAAAAATTACAGTTACAAAACCCTCAGCCGATAAATTTTACCTCGACTTTGAGGTTACGATGGAAATGCTGATGGATGTTACCATTCAAAAAACGAACCACTCGTTTTTCAGTGGCAGAATGGATCCCGACCTGGCTGTAACAGGAGGCGGGAAGATGGTAAATGCAGAAGGAGAACAAGGTGAAAAAGGCGATGAAGGAACTTTTGGGAAACGATCGGCCTGGATGGATTGCAACGGCGAACGAATGGGAAAACGGGAAGGTATGGCAATTATGCAACACCCATCAAACGACTGGTACCCATCGCCATGGTTTACGCGCGATTATGGATTTTTCTCGCCAACACCAATGTACTGGCCTGAAAACGAAAAAACCACTGAACTAAAAAAGGGAGAGAAGATTACATTACGCTACCGCGTTATAGTACACAGTGGCGACGAAAAAGATGCAGATATTGCCGGTGAATTTGAAAAATTCAGGAAAGATTAAACATAGACACTTGTGAAATGAAATCTGGAATAAGAATAGTAACAACTGTAATGTTGATTGTCTGCTTTTTTCAAGGCAAAGCGACCGATATTGAGCAGGCAAAAAAGCACACAAATATCCTTATGATCACCACTCACGATCTGGGTCAGCACATTGCATGTTACGGTGTTAAAACCGTACAAACTCCCGGCATCGACAAGCTGGCCAAAAAAGGAATCATGTTCCGGAATTTTTATTCAAGCTCGTCGGTTTGTACACCCGGCAGGGCCAGTCTGCACACCGCACGTTATCCGCAATCGAACGGATTAATGGGGCTGACGCACAGCCCGTGGTGGTGGAGTTTTAACGAAGGTGAAAAACATACTGCCCAACTCCTGAAAGAGAAGGGCTACAAAACCATTCTGGCCGGTTTTAATCATGTGGGAAATCCTGCAAAACTGGGGTACGACCAGCATCTTTCAAAACAAAACCAGGCAGAACAAACTGTTACGGAAGTAAGTGAGTTTCTGAATAACGAAGCAGATAAGGATAAACCATTTTTCTTAAAAGCAGGCTTTACCGAAGTACATCGTACTTTCGACTATGGAAGCGATAGTACCAAAGGAATATTTGTTCCCGGATACCTGGCAAATACAAAGACGATGAGAGCGGATTTAGCCGGATTTCAGGCAGAGATAAAATACTTCGATTCTTGTGTTGACAGAATCCTTCAGGCACTTGAAAAGAGTAAAGTATCCGAAAATACACTTGTCATTTTTACTTCCGATCATGGAATTCCCTACCCAGGATCGAAATGGACAGTGCGAAAAGCAGGAATTGAGGTTCCGCTTATTATCTATAAAAAAGGCGAAAAAGCATTTTCAGGAGGTAAAAAATATAATGACGTAATGAGCAACGTGGATGTGCTTCCTACCGTTTTTGATTATTTGGGGATCGCACAACCTGAAAATTTTGAAGGAGTAAGTTTTTGGAAATACTTAAATAAAAAAGTAACTTATGCGCCACGGACAGAGGCCTTTGGGCAATATACTCCGGATATGAAACGTGATAATGCATCGCGAACCATAATTACTGAAAAGTATCAACTAATTTATTATTTTAGTGAGGGTCGTTCTGTGAAATTTCCTGTGGATATAAATCCGGTTGAATTTGCCGCCCATCGTGCACGCTGCCGAACAACGGGAGCACGCCCGTTTATACAATTGTTCGACCTTGAAAATGATCCGTATGAATTGGACAATCTATCGAATGATGAAAGCTATAAGGAGGTAATTGAAGAACTAAGCACTAAGCTTTACAACTGGATGCTTGATGTAAACGATCCGATTTTAAAGGGCCCGGTCGCTTCACCTTATTATAAGAAAGCTAGAGAAAATTTAAACCAGTTAATATCTAATTAACAACATCAATAATATCTAATAAACAATAAGAGATGAAAAGAAGAAACTTTTTAAAAAACACAGTAGCAACTACAGCAGGAGCAATGGTTATTCCTACCATCGTCCCTTCTTCAGTTTTTGGAGCCAGTGCTCCCAGTAATAAAATTAATGTCGGTCAAATAGGTTGTGGACGTATTGCCGTAACCCACGACATGCCCGGAACCATGCAGCACGATGTTGCGCGCATGATGGCTGTTAGCGATTTGGATAGCATCCGCATGGAAAAAGGGAAAAAACTGGTAGAAGATTTTTACAGCAAAAAAGGGACAAGTGTTGATGTAAAAATGTATGGCGACTATAAAGATATGCTGGCCGACAAAGAAATCGACGCGGTGGTAATCAGTACACCCGACCACTGGCACTCGCAGCCGGCAATTGAAGCAGCTTTAGCCGGTAAAGATATTTACTTGCAAAAACCAACATCATTAACCGTAGCCGAAGGACGTATGTTAAGCGACATTGTAAATCGTCAGGGAACAGTTCTTCAGGTGGGTACACAGCAACGTTCATCAACGCAGTTTTTACGTGCAGCCGAATTGGTTCGCAACGGACGAATTGGTAAAATCCATACGGTAAAAGTTGGGTTACCCGGCGATCCGGGAGGTCCTGTTTTTGAAACTAGTCCGGTTCCTTCAACTTTTAACTTTGATATGTGGATGGGTTCGACACCGGAAGTAGAGTACAAGGAAAAAATGGTACATCCGCAGCACGACTACAGCCGTCCAGGTTGGTTACGCCACAGGTATTACGGTGCGGGAATGATTACAGGCTGGGGACAACACCACTACGACATTGCTGCCTGGGGAATGGACACCGAGCACACCGGCCCTGTTTCCGTTGAAGCAGTTGCACAATTCCCAAAGTCGGGCGACTGGAATGTACACGGCGACTTTATGGTAAAACAAGAATATGCAAACGGAGCAACAGTTTATACCAGTGGTGGATATCCCAATGGTATTCGTTTTGAAGGCGATAAAGGCTGGGTGTTTGTAACTCGCGGTGCATACCGTGCAACTCCATCAGATCCAATTCCTAAAAGTGCAACAAAAGCACTTCAGGCCAGCAGCGACGAAATTTTCAACTCGGTAATCGGTGACGACGAAACCAAATTATACGTAAGTAAGGAACAACACGGCAATTGGTTAGATTGTATTAAGTCGCGCAAAGCACCGATTTCTCCTGCAGAAATTAGCCACCGCACTTGTACAATTTGTTTGATCAGCGATATAGCCATGCAAATTCCTGGAGTTCTGAAATGGAATCCTGACACGGAACGTTTCCTCAACAACGATTATGCAAATTCAATGTTGAGCCGTCCGCAACGTTATCCTTATGGAACAGATTATATTAAAAGATAGATAACCCGATCCATCAAAAAAGCCTGCTTGGAATATTTCAGCAGGCTTTTTTTGTTTTTATCAAAACCTTACATTAACGAATTTGATTGCTGCTTTTTTGGCAAATGTCAATTAAGTATTACATGTAGTTAATATTATACATAGTGCGTTTTATTTGAAATACTAATTTTGTCCACATAATATTTCGTTTACAAAAACAACTTATACGATGAAACAACCATGATCTGCCAGTTGGCGTAACACCTAGGCGAATGATTATAATTATGGGAGTTAAATCTTATACCTTAGAAAAAAAAAATACAATGAAGAAAATTACTACACTTCTGATGCTGAGCATATTTATTTATGCTGCCCATGCACAGAAACCATTCAAATGCACACCCGAGTGGGTACAAAAGATAGAAAAAATTGCACCTGCCAAAGCAGAAGTACAAGCTGCAAAAACACGTAGAATATTAATCTTCGACCGTTTTACCGGTTTCGACCATTGGGTAATACCACATACAAGCGAGGTGATTAAAGTATTGGGGCAAAAAACCGGTGCTTACGAAGTTCGAATTACAAAAGACGTTTTCTGTTTCGAAAAAAGTAACCTTAAAAATTACGATGCGGTTGTTTTAAACAGCACCTGCTCGAAAGGACCACGACGCGACTTGATTCTAGATGCCCTGGATATTGACACCAGCATGGGCGACGCTGAAAAGAAAGCCAAGGCTGCCGAATTGGAAGCCAACCTGATCGACTATGTAAAAAAAGGGGGCGGTTTAATGGTTACGCACGGCGCCATTGTTATGCAAAATAACTCGATGCCCTTTAGTGAAATGGTAGGAGGAAGTTTTGATTACCATCCAAAACAACAGGAAGTCAGACTTGAGTTGTGCGAGCCAAGCCATACCTTATCAAAGGCATTTGAGGGAAAACCATTTATTCACTTCGATGAACCTTATCTTTTTAATAAAGCTTATGCGAAAAAGAACTTTCGCCCATTATTATATATGGACACCGACAAACTTGAGGGTAAAAAGAAAGCCATCGAAGATAATATCCGCTATGTGTCGTGGATCAGGAAACACGGCAAAGGACGCGTATTTTATGTGTCGCCATCGCACAATGCTCAAAGTTTTGAAGATACCCGTTTGTTAAAATTCTACTTGGATGGAGCGCAGTATGTTCTTGGCGATTTGGACTGTGATGATACTCCAATGAAACCGTAATGAAATAAAATAGAAAAGATTAAAATTAAGAGATGCATTTAAGTGTATCTCTTTTTTTTTGCCCGTAAAATCCAACTGGTGAATAGCCTGGCTCGAACTATAGGATGTTCATTTTCTGATTCGTAGATACTCCGAATCAGAAAACCTTGCAGGTATATTTTACAAATGGCGTACTGAAGGTATAAACTTACAATGCCATGCAAATAATTTGCGATACCCCATTGGAGGCTAACAAGGGAACTGTATCATGGCCGAAGAGTCCATATAATGTTTCGAAAGTCTCAAGTCAATGGAAAACTTTGCGCCAGCCAATTAGTAACAGGCCAGCTGCCCAGTTTCGCAATGCATTGTGCCTTCTGAATAGGACCAAACTCTTGCATAAAATTGGCTTTTTAAATTTGCTTACATAAATGTAATCATCCAACACAAATACTCCTAAAGCACTATATTACTGCATATTACACGAAGTTCGAAACTTGAGTAGTTTAGTGCTAAAGAACAGAATAAATATTTATCACATGGCTTTTTGTAATGAAAAATAATTCTTATTTTCGTTAACGTTAACGGATGAATCGTTAAATTTTATTCATTTTCAGAGAAAAGACGATCTACTGGCAAAATTAGTATTAAACATTGCAAAATTAATACTAGAATTTGATGTTTTCTAAACTTAAATTTGACAAGACTAATAACAAAGCAAAAGCCGAACAAGGTATTGCAAACAAAAATAAATGATAAGGGACTTACAATTCACGAAAATTTTTATTAAAATTAACAAATAAAAAAAAGGAGAAATGCTGCAACATCTCTCCCTATAATCTGCTTAATCAAATCGTACTTTAACTAAACTGATCAAAACTATGAAAAAACGTCGACATTACCCTTAAGGCTGTACATTCTATAACTTTTCTTAACAATTGCAAAACAATCTTCATTGTTTAACAATAAGTTTATTTTACGGAATCAATATTTTTTTTTCACTATATTAATAAACCTATAAAATCAAAAGTTTATGCGAAAACTACTATTGCTTGTTGTAGTACTTGTTACTACCATTGCTAGTGCTATGGCACAGAAATCGCTTACCGGAACGGTAACTGGCGAAGATGGTGCACCCATGCCGGGTGTAACCGTTTTAATTAAAGAGACCGTTACAGGTACTGTAACAAATATCGATGGTGAGTTTGCCCTCGATGTACCTGAAAGTGCAAAGGTTCTGCAGTTTTCATTTATTGGAATGAAAACCCAGGAAATTGCAATTGGGAATCAAACTACCATTGATGTAACCATGCAAGCCGATGTTATTGGCTTGGAAGAGGTGGTTGCCATTGGTTATGGTACGGTTAAGAAAAAAGACCTTACCGGTGCAGTTACCCAGGTAAATGCCGAAAAGCTGGAAAAAGAATCCACTTCGAACATGACTGATGTTCTTCGTGGTGCGGTTCCCGGATTGAATGTAAGTTTTAGCAGCAGTGCTAAGGGTGTAAGCAGCGCCAGCGACATGCTTATTCGTGGTGAAACATCGGTACGTTCTAATGCAGGTCAACAACGAAGCGCAAATGCTCCTTTAATTGTTGTAGACGGGATGATTTATAACGGTGACCTTGCCGATATCAATCCAAACGACATTCAGGCATTCGATATTCTGAAAGATGCATCGTCGGCCGCCATTTACGGATCAAGAGCTTCCAATGGTGTTATCATCATTACCACCAAAAAAGGTAAAAAAGGAAAACCGATGATTAACGTAAGTGCCAGCGTTGGTGTAGCCACCATTGCTCACACCGCCTTAGACTGGATGAGTGGACCTGAATTTATCGATTGGCGTATTGCCGGTTTCGAGAACAAGGAAAGACACCAGCTAAATAAGCCGGGCTACTACGACAGTCACGAAAATTCGGGTGTTGATCTGGAAACCTGGAAAAACTACGACGGTTCAGGGGGTTCTGACGATTTAACCCAAATTTGGTTACAGCGTTTGGGATTCTCTCCCCTTGAAATTACCAATTATAAAAACGGACATTCTGAAGATTGGACAGATATAATGTATCAAACCGGTTTACGTCAGGATTACAGTTTAAGTTTAAGTGGTGCAACAGACAACGTTAACTATTACTGGTCCATGGGATATACCGACAACGAAGGTATTGTCCGGAATGAAGAATTTGAGACCTATCGTTCGCGTATAAACCTCGAAGCAACGGTTACCGACTGGTTAAAAGTGGGAACCAATACCCAGTTCTCTGTTCGCGACCAAAGTAACATCACATCGAGCACTGGCTTTGGCTCGGTAACACCTTACTCGCAAATGTATGAACCACTTTCTGATGGCACCGGATGGTCGGATGTATTGGAATATGCGCCAAGTGGAAACATTTCCGCATCACGTAATCCATGGTTAAACATGGAGTACCGGGACCAGGTTAGAACGTATACCAACCTGTATAGTAAATTGTATGCGCAGTTAATACTGCCTTACGGTATTACATTTACTTCTGAGTTTATTCCTCGTTTCTCGTGGGAAGAATACTACCGTCATTCATCATCGGAGCATCCCGACTGGGGAAAACAAGGTGGTATTGCTCGCAGACAACACACCAAACGTTACCAATGGCAGTTGAATAACATTTTGAAATGGAACAAGTCCTATGGTGATCATACCTTCGATTTTACCTTCCTGCAAAATGCCGAGAAAAACCAGTACTGGCGAAGTTATATGGTGCGTCGTCAATTCCAGCCAAGTGATGTCCTGGGATATCACCGCATGCAGGCGGCTACTGAGGATGTTGAAATTTCGAGCAATGACACCTACAGTACTGCCGATGCCTTAATGGCTCGTATGAACTACATTTTAAAAGGGAAATATCATTTCACCGGAGCCTGGCGTCGTGATGGTTATTCTGCTTTTGGTCAGGCAAATCCACGCGCAAACTTTGGTTCTGCAGCCGCTGCCTGGACAATCAGTGAAGAAGATTTCTTTGATGTTGCGTGGCTGGACATGTTAAAATTACGTGTTTCGTACGGTGACAATGGTAACCGTGGTGTTGGGACATACGATGCCATGTCGGAACTGGCAACCGGTAAGTATGTATTACAAACCGGCGGAACTGCCCACTATGTGTC
>JBFEWU010000200.1:0-8606 GCA_041546215.1 Draconibacterium sp.
CTTTGCTCTTTGTTCTATGTTCTTTGTTCTATGAGATAGATTGCAGGTTTTAAACCAAAAACCAGACAATAAAATAACATAATGAAACTTTTCCTGTCGTTTGTCGTTAAACAATTAATTTAAAGCACATAATGATAATATTAAAATTTTATGTAAAATGTAATTATTAATCAAAAAAAGAAGGAGGATAGAAAAATGGGAAAACCAAAAAGAAAAAAGTTTACAATTAAGATTTCCGGTCACGGGGAATATGTTGAGTCTGGAGGAACGGAATCATTACTTGAAGTCGTGAATACTTTCTTTAACACCCCGGTAGAAAATTGGGAAAAAGGGAAAACGGTTATGGAGTTATTACGCGAAAAACTTAATAGCGGGACCTTCACAATCAATTCATCAGGCCTGAAAGAAAATAGAATATCTTTTCTTTCAGATGCTGAAGAGCCTGATGACGGAGTTGATCCTTTCAATTAAAGCTGTATAAATTTCAAAATAATCAGAGAAACGAAAACTAAAATTTCAACAAAAAAGAAACGAATTTTATTGATACCCCCGCTTATTAATCCTTTAACCAAAAAGAAAGACGACGATTTTGTGCCATTGGGATTATTAACACTGGCCGCTATTGTCGGAAAAAATAATGAACTAAGCCTATATAAACCCAGGCACTATTTACTGCAACACCATGACTACGTGACTGTTGCACAGGATATTCTCACTTACAAATCCGACATAATTGGTTTCTCAACCTGGTGTATCTCCTATCCTGCCATTCTTTTAATCACAAAAGCACTAAAAAAACTTGATCCAAACGCTACCATTTTACTCGGTGGGCCCCAGGCATCAATCACAGCTTATAAAACACTGGAGTATTTTCCTGAAATTGATTTTATACTAAGTGGTGAAGCTGATTTATCGTTTCCCTTGTTCCTAAAGGTTCTTCAGAATAAATCTCCTGATTTTGAGCAGATACCCGGATTAAGCTACCGCAATACCGATGGAGAAATACAACAAAATCCACCTGCACCTCCAATTCAGGATCTCGATGATCTTCCGATTCCAGCCTACGACTTATTCCCCATAAAAAAATCGGTAAAGCTCGATGTGGGAAGAGGTTGTCCTTTTAAATGCAACTATTGCACGACTAACGATTTTTTTTCAAAGAAGTACCGCACCAAATCAGTTGACCGGATCGTAAATGAGATGCGAAATATTTCCGAACGATTGAAGATAAATAACTTTGGATTTGCACATGACATGCTCACATTGAACCAGAAATTTGTTTCCGATTTATGCAATAAGTTAATTGTACTCCGACAAAATCATGACCTTAAATTTACCTGGACATGTTCTGCAAGAACGGATTGTGTAACTGTGGAATTACTTCGAAAAATGAAATCGGCCGGATGCGAATCTGTCTTTTTTGGGATTGAAAGCGGTTCTCCTGAAATTCAGTTGAGAATTGGAAAAAACCTCCAGGTTTCCTACTCCTATGAACTTGCTGATACCTGCAGAGCCATAGGTTTGAATATGTTTGCCTCATTTATTCTGGGATTTCCTGAAGAAACCGAGACCGATGTTGATCAGACTTTACATACTGTTCTAAGGCTGGCAATGAAGGGAGCTATGGTACAAAGTTCTGAATTATCAATACTTCCCGGAACTCCTTTGTATACGACCCATAAGAAAGATCTTGTATTTGATGGTAGTGTTTCCAATTTTTCACATGCTGTATGTGGTGTGGAGGAACTGAATCTCATACATCAATATCCCGAGATTTTCAGTTCCTTCTACTTTCTGCCTGTTAAGACAATGGATCGAGACGCCATGGTCCATCTCAGGATGTTATTGAATAAAATAAGTTTATTTCGGAATACACTCTTTTTACTTTCAGAACAAATCAAAAAGGATCTGAAGTCAGGCAACTTATTCCGGGCATTCCAAGCCTATTATATTTCCACTCAATCCAAAAATGAGCTGAATGTCCCCGTAGTTAATCAGCTGGTTAAAATACTATCCGCTTACATTGAAAAAAAGCGACCGGAAATAAAGGTTGTGTACCTGCAGGATATCTTTAACTTTGAAGCTCACGTCGCTCTGCTGTTAACCTTATACACCGGATGGCGATTTGAAAACATAAAGCCCCCTGTACGGAAAATAAAAAAGGATTTCACGATAAAACCTACTCCGGTTTGGAGGGTGCTTAGAACAAGCTATATTTTGGAAAAAACAATTCCTTCCATAAATCATTGGGAGAATAATAAAAGCAGGTTCAGAAAGGGAAGCTACTATTATCTTGTGGTAGCTGTTTCGGTCATCAAATGCAAAAAAATAAAACTAAATGCCAAAGAAGTTTTCCTTTTCGAAAATCTTTCCGAACTTTTTGTGAAAGACTATGTAAAAAGGATTAAAACAGTCTTTTCCGAGCGGGAAGCCATCTTGTGGCTAAAAAAAATGGAACAACTGGGTGTAATAGAAATTATGGGAAAATGAACATGGTTAAACACATATTATTTCTCTTAATATTCACATTTTATTGTTCTCTCTCCTATGGGAATAATCAGCACAAACTTGATTCCTTAATAAGGCAATTCAATTTCAATGCCCCTGATTCCATAAGGTGGCCCATTTTAGAAGAAATTAACAACATTCTTACGGAACTGGATGACGATACCATTTTTGTGATCTGGAATAATTTGATTGACTACTGCGCCCTAAACAATTACGAGAAAGGCATCGGGTACTGCAAGTACAACCAGGCCAAAAGATTAAGAAAAGACGGAGAATACATAAAAGGGCTTCACCTTTTCCAGGAAGCGCTAAATGTTTACACCCAAACAAATGATTCTGTTGGGATGGCACAGGTGCACAACAGTCTGGGAATACTCTACAACAGAATTGCAAAATATGAATTGTCAAATACGCATTATTTTGAAAGCGCACGTATATATAGCAAGTTAAAAGATACTGTTAAAGTTGGCTGGATATATCTTAACCTGGGTGGCGTATTGGAGATTCAGGATTCGCTGGAACTGGCAGAATATTACCTCAAAGAATCCGAAAAAATTCTCACAGCTCACAACGAGCCAAACATTCTTAATTGCTACATAAATCTTGGTTTATTATACAACAAACAATACAAAAAAGAAGACGCCTTCTATTACTTAAAAAAAGGTTACGAACTTTCAAAAACAGTGGGCGATGTACGCGATAAATTTATGAGTCCTTATCTCCTGGGAGAATTCCTCTTTAAGCACAACAAATCAGGGGAAGCAGAGAGCTATTTAATGGAAGCCCGGCAGCTCTATGAAGAACCACAAAACCAGAAAATTATTGGCGTTTCTGTATTATCCGATTTTACATATTTGCTAAGCCAATATTACGAACAAAAAGCAGAATACAAAATGGCTTTGGACTATTTGAATCAGCATGTTCGATTCGACAATGAGAGCAAAACAAAACAGAGCAGGTTTGAATACGAATTCGGTCAATTGGAACGGCAACGCGATGAAGAACAAAAAGAAGCGCAGAAAATAAAAAAGAGAAGAGAAGTAGTTATTGCCTTTACCCTCTCAGGATTGGTGCTGACCCTGCTTTTACTCTGGTTCGTTTACCGTAACTACAAGCATAAGAAGCGGGCCAATAAGTTACTCACCGAAATGGATGAGCTAAAAACCAAATTGTATTCAAACATATCGCACGAATTACGAACTCCTTTAACGTTAATACTTGGACCACTGGAGCAAATACTATCTTCGGAAGAAAAAAACAAAGCTACTAACCGGCAAATAAAACTCATGCGTAAAAATGCAAACAGCATTTTAACCCTGGTGAACCAGATGCTCGATTTATCAAAAATTGATGCAAAAAGTTTAAAGCTGGAATTGTCAGAAGCAGACATCATTAAATTCATTAAAGTTCTTTTTGCGGGATTTGCCTCGCTGGCCGAACAAAAAAACATCAGTTTCCATCGCTATCTGCCTCCCGATAAAAAAATCAGGTTTTTTGATGCTTCCAAGCTTGAAAAAATAATTAACAACCTCATATCGAATGCCATAAAATTCACGCAGGAAGGTGGCCAGATTTTTTGTTTTGCCAGCTTTCCTGGTCAAAATATACTTGAGCTAATTGTTCAGGATACCGGGAAAGGAATTCCGTCGAATGAACTAGGTAAAATTTTCGATCGTTTTCACCAGGTGACAGGAGACAACACAATTTCCAATGTCGGAACCGGTATCGGGCTTTCGTTAACCAAAGAACTGGTTGAGTTACTCCATGGGAAAATTAATGTTGAAAGTGTAGTTGGAGAAGGCACGAAATTTAAGATTCAAATTCCGCTGGGCAAGGAGCACTTGAAAAAAGACGAATATATGATTGTTCCCGCAGGCGACTCCGCAATGCCGGTAGCAGAAATCGATGAAGACCTGAAACAAAAACAGGAATTATGTGAAAATAATTTAAAAAATAAAGGTGAAAATATGCCTCATGTGCTTGTGGTGGATGACCATCCTGAAATCAGTGATTTCATTAAGGAAAACCTGGTAAATTGTTATTCTGTTGACACCGCAGAAAACGGAGTGATGGGTTTTAACAAAGCCGTTGAGAACATCCCTGATTTAATTATTTCTGATTTAATGATGCCGGAGATGGACGGTATTGAAATGAGCCGGAAATTAAAATCTGATGAACGAACAAGCCACATTCCAATTATCATTTTAAGTGCCAGGTCGAAAGTTGAGGAACGACTGGAAGGTCTTGAAACCGGTGCCGATGCTTTTCTTGCCAAGCCATTCAGTATGAAAGAGCTAACCATACGTATCAGAAAATTAATTGAGCAACGTAATAAATTACGCGAACGATTTACAAAAAATCTTTCGCTGGAACCCAGAGATATTTCCGTAAGTTCGGCGGATGAAAAATTCATTCATCGAGCCATGGAAATCATTGAAGATAACATCAGTAATTCGGAATTTGAAGTTCGACAGTTCCAGGAAGAGATGCTGATGAGCCGCATGCAGTTATTCCGAAAAATAAAAGCTATTACCAACCAAACCCCCGGCGAATTTATTCGCACGATCCGCTTAAAGCGGGCTGCCCGTTTAATGGATCAGAATTTTGGCAACATCGCACAAATAACCTATGAAGTCGGTTTTAACAATCCATCGTATTTTGCCAAATGTTTTAAGGAATTATTTGGCCAACTCCCATCGGAATACATGAAAAAAGAATAGTTGTGTCAGTCCTGCTCTGCCCCTCCAAGTTTTGCTCTTTTCGTTTTTACTCCTCATAAAAAGATTCACCTGGCTTTGGCTATGCGTACTTTTTCTGATTTCGTAAAATTCAAAAAATAGCTACAACTTAAGCGACATTTCAGTCCTGACACGACACTAATTGTTACCTGTGTTGCACCAAATGGGACGTAAATGGTAGAAACCTACACCTCCAATATTTAAAGGATTTCAGGCGAATTTCTGCTTCTGTTTTTTGGGAACTAACTGGTAGATTACCCCCCTCCTTCTGCACTACCTTTGATGTAGGAAATTTAAAAACGAATAAAATTTAAATTTAAATTCAGGAGGATATTATCATGAAAACACAAGTAGACAAATTCAAAAAAGAACAAGCATTAAACAACAAAATTATGCTCATCACAATTTTAGTTTTTGGTGGTATTTTATTTATGGCAGCAGGTAAAAATATCGGACAGGAAGTTATTTTAAAGTCAGATTTTACAACAAATACCCTTGAAACCGTTTCCATGCACGAAGAGCACACAAAGAAATCAGAGCCTGTTCGCTACAATTACCTGGTTCCCTTAGATGCAACTTTCTCCATTGAAAAAGAAGTTGCCCAACCGGAAACCGCAAAACTGAACCAGAAAGTTTTAAATAACAACCTGGCAACCTACAAGCTGGCACTATATGCCTTAGAAAACGAAGAAGAACCTGAACTTTTCCTGGAAGAAATAATGGGCCGGGTTAATACTCAGAACGAAAGCGTTATTAAGGAAAATCGAAATCATTTTTCATCTGCCATTAATCCGTATTTAAACAGGCTGTACAAGGAAAAGATGGATCAAATCCAGGCCGAAATTAAAATGGAGGAGAGTTTCAAAAATAGGCTGGCCACAGAAAATGAACGAGATCTGGAGATGGAAGTATGGATGAAAGCAGACAATATCTGGAAATTTTCACCCCGGGAAAATGAAAACTGGAATAAAGGTTTGAAGGCAATGCTTCATTCAAAAATGAAAGAGGTGGACAAAGCAATAGAAGCCGACCGGATGCTAAAGAGTTATTTAATCCTTGATGCAGAAGAACCCTTGTTTGTGGAAAATTGGATGATCAATGAGTCAAATAGCACCGAATATAAAGTACCGAAAAACAATTTTCTTGCTGCTTTGTCTGAAAGAAAAATGAATGAGACCAACGAAATGATTGAATTGATATGTAAAACTAAATGCTGCGGAAAACTGGAAATTGAAGAGCCACTGGCATTGGAAAACTGGATGGTAAGCGAAAGTTGCTGGTGCCCGGATAAAAGAAAAACCAAACACTTGTACGAAGAAAGTTTTGCTTTAAACACCCACAAATAGGAAGGTTTACCTGTGTCGTAATGGAATAGGGTCTCCGTGAGAATGGAGGCTCTATTTTTTGTATTCTTTTGCTTGGGTTTCGTTCCGGGCCACACGTAAAGCATTAAGGGCCAGAGCCTGTAATTCGTCTTCTCCCGGGTAGGTATATACTCTTGAAATAAATCCTGTTTTTTGCTGAATGTATTTTTCAAGTTCTTTGTTGTATGCCAGTCCTCCGGTTAACAAAATACCGTCAACTTTACCCTCAAGTACAACAGCCATTTCCCCGATCATTTTTGCCACCTGGTAAAAGAGAGCTTTCTGTACCTCAATGGCCTTTTTGTCGCCTTTCTTTGCACGTTTTTCAACTTCCAAAGCATCATTGGTTCCCAGGTATGCCACAAAACCACCTTCCCCAATCACCATACGTCTGATTTGTTCTTTACTGTAATCGCCACTGAAACACAGTTCAATGACTTGCCCCACCGGTAAAGTACCGGCCCGTTCAGGGCTAAATGCCCCTTCCCCGTCCAAGGCATTATTTACGTCAATAACCCGCCCGTTTTTATGTGCACCTACTGAAATGCCCCCACCCAGATGGGCAATAATAAGGTTTAGGTTTTCGTAGGCATCTTTCACCATTTTTGCGTGATAGCGGGCGGTGGCTTTTTGGTTTAAAGCATGAAAAATGGAACGTCTTTTAAAATGGGGATGACCTGCATAGCGGGCAAGCTGTTCCAGTTCATCGGTTACCACCGGATCGGCCACAAAAGCCTGTGCACCCGGAATCTGCAGCGCTATATAATCGGCAAGCATGGGTCCAAGGTTACTGGCATGCTGTCCCATTACTCCTTCGCGTAAATGCTCCAGCATTAAATTATTTACCCGGTAAACCCCCGATTCGAGCGGATAAGTTAAACCTCCCCTTCCGATAATGTACTTAATGGAATCCACCTCAATTCCTTCTTCCACAAGGGCTTCAATAATCAATCCTTTACGGAATGCAAACTGATCGATCACATTTTTATACCGAAGCAATTGTTCAAGCGGATGTCGGATCGTTTTCTTAAATATACATTTAGAATTAAAATAAACAGCAAATTTGGTGGAGGTCGATCCTGGATTTATTGCAAGTATTCGGTACATTCTAACTTAATAATGAGGCCAGCGCAATTGAATTTAGTTTTGTTTTTTCGCTGTCTCCTCGCGATGAAACAACGGCAGGAACCTTTGCTCCGGCAATGATTCCGGCTAATTCAGCTTTGCATAATTTCGAGTTGGTTTTATAAAACACATTGGCAGCATCGATGGTTGGGAAGAGCAGGCAATCGGCGTCTCCGCTCACTGGGGAAGTAAAACCTTTAATTTCGGCAGAACTACTGCTAATGGCCACATCTAAAGCCATTGGCCCATCGACAATACCCCCTTCAATTTGTCCGTGTTCCGACATTTTTGCAATAGTCGCTCCATCCATACAACTCTGAATAGATATGATAATTTGTTCGGTAGGGGCTATAACTGCAACCTTTGGATTCTCAATTCCAAGACCCTGTGCTGCACGAATCAAATATTCAGTCATCAAAATCTTTTGTTTTAAGTCGGGGTAAGGAATTACAGCGGCATCGCTAAATATCAATAGTTTGTGATAATTGGGATTGTCCATTACCGAAATATGACTAAGCGTTGCCTTCGAAGGAAGCAAGCCGTATTCTTTTTTAAGGAGTACTTTCATGAATTTATCAGTAGAAACCATACCTTTCATAATCAGGTCGGCTTCTCCATCGTGCACTAACTTCACAGCTGTTTCTGTTGCTCCTCGCGATGTCTCTTCATTTATGATCTCATACTTCTTCGAATCGATATTTAAGGTGCTCAGTTTACCTTCAATTCGTTTTTGAGAGCCTGTTAAAATGGGCTTTATAAATCCCATCTGTACCGCTTCATCCAAAGCTTCAAGTGTATTTACGTCAACACCATTAACTACTACCAACCTTTTTACCGCTTGTTTTTTTGCTGCTTCCAGTAATTCCCTGAA
>JBFEWU010000359.1:0-4898 GCA_041546215.1 Draconibacterium sp.
ATCTTGATTATGGAGCAGAAAAGACACAGATATATTTCGCTCCGATAGGACGTGACGGAAAAGTTACGGGAGATATCTTAACCTTTAACATTCCTGAAGAATTTGATGGAATATGGGAGCTGGCAGGATGGAGCCCGGATAACAAAATACCTGCAATCTTTAGCAAAGGTGGAACTACAGGGCTTTACACAATGCCAGTAAAAGGAGGAAAGGCCGTTCAAATTGCAATTGGTTGTGGTCAACCCCGGTGGTCGCCGGATAACAAACGTATTTATTGTGTGGGCGGAACGAAAAAGAAGAATAATGGATGGAAAAGTCTCGCCTTGGGATTTATTCCAGCAGAAGGAGGTGATTTTGAGGCAATACCTATTCATTCGCATCCCAAGATGGGCATCCCCGGATTTGGCTCCGGTCATAATTTGTCCCCTGACGGTAAAAAAATAGTCTTTTCGGGAAAGACTGAAAACAAACCGCCAGTTTTTATGCATAACAATATATGGATGGTTCCCACAAAAGGTGGAAAGCCGGTACAACTCACCAAATCTGATAAACAATTTACTCACATGTTCCCGTGTTGGTCTCCTGATGGGAATATTATTGCATATATAAACGCTAAAATGCCGGAAAGAATAACGGGATTGACTGATGTAAAGGCCAATGTTAAACTTTTAGATTTAAATAGCAGAACAGTGTCCAGTCTGACCAACGATTCGGATAGTGTCGCTTTTGGCCCAATCGAATGGTCACCCGATGGTGAATATATTGCATTTTTATCTATGGATTATACGACCTCCAGTGAAACAGCCAATCTTAAACTTATTTCTTTAAATGGAGAAAAAAGGACTAAAAGCATAGCCGTAATTGAAAATGTGCATCCGGGAATCCAGTTTTCATGGTCACCCGATGGCGCCAGAATTGTTTTTCTGGGGGGAGACGGTAAAATTATTAGAAGCATATCCATAGAAGATGGAAGTAGTTTTAACCAGGAAACGGGGCTTGTAAATTCTGTACTTGGCGATAGGATCGACTGGTCGCCTGATGGGAAAAATTTTGTCTTTGTTGCAGGGGAAGGCGAAACCAATGAACTTTGGCTCTTGGAAGATTTTTTGCCACATAATAAGCTAACACTGAAGGGGAAAAGCAAAGCGATTAAAGAACATGAAGGAATTATAATCAACCAGGTGTGGTCAGGAAAGGAAGCGGACAATACCGGCACTATATCGCATGATGGGAAATACCTCTCTTTTGTAGATTGGTCAACCGGAGATTTGGCTTTACGTGACTTGGAGACCGGAACAAACAGAAGACTCACTAATGAAGGGAGTTATGATGAGAAGACACCTCAGTTTGCACATAACTCAATTTTCTCACCTTCCTGCAAACAAATTGTTTATGCATGGTTAAATCCAAATACATACATGTATGAAGTAAGGATGCTGGATATTGACAATCCCGTTCCAAGAGTTTTATACAGCAGAGAAAAAGAGTCGGTTTTCCCGGCGTGCTGGTTGCCCGATGGAAAATCAGTGATCGCCCAATGCTATTTTGATAATAATAAAACCAAAATAATAGTAATAAACACCGGGGATGGAAGCAACAAAGTGGTCAAATCATTTGATAGAGAGCAACAGATGCGTTTATGTCTCTCTAAAGATGGCAGTTACCTACTGTATGATGCACTCGAAGATCACAATGGAGAGAATCACGATATTCATATGGTTAGCCTTGACGGATCTTATGAAACTACCTTGATCAGCCATCCTGCTGATGACAGGATCCTGGGAAGGATTCCCGGAAGTGATGAACTGCTGTTTACCAGCAACAGAGCAGGTACTCATGATATTTGGTCTGCGAGAATCGTAAAAGGGAAAGTATCAGGTTTGCCAGCCAGGATTGTTCCTGAAGCCGGACAAATTTCTCCCATGGGCATTACACAGGATGGCTCATTATTCTGTGGTGTGTTCACTCGTCATGGTACAGGACTGCTAACGAGTTTTGACAAAAAGACAGGAATTAAGAGTGCAGGAAATCCTAAACATAAGTATTTATCTGGCTCTGTAATGTGTGTAGAATGGTCACCCAACGGGGAATCACTGGCCTGTGTAAAGGAGCACCACAAGGTGGATGACTATTTTAGTCAGCTTCATATTTTCGATGTGGAAAGCGGAAGAGATCATGGATTATGCAATAATCTGAGGATACACAATTCCATCCGCTGGTCGCCCGACGGGAGCAAAATACTGGCCGTTGGTTTTGACGAAAAGCAAAGGGGATATGACGATTACCGTTATCGGGGTGGCATTTACGAGATAAGTGTGGAAACAGGTCTTATGAGTGAACTGGTAGGTTTCCACGGAATGGGTGATGACCAGGGAACGATGGGAATTACGGTCGCCGAATGGTCGCGCGATGGTAAGAGCATCTATTATCTGCATGCCGATCCGGCAGTTATGCATTCCCACCGGGTAATTAAAAGAGAACTCAAGACAGGAAAAGAACAAGTTTTGTATGAGGGTGAACGATTCACGCGTGTGCTCAGGTTAAATCCGGAAACCAATGAGCTTCTCATTGCATACAAGAATCCCGGAACAAGAAAGGTACATATTTGCAGCCTGCCAACCGATGGAGGTCAGTTACAAGAAATTTGTACTTCACAGGATACTGAACGGATATCGACTGCCATCTGGTCTTTGGATGGCAAACAGGTATATTTCACTGAACGGCCCGAGTGGGATCAATCCAAACTCTGGCGTGTTTCTGTGGCAGATAAGAAACCTGTTACAGTGTGTGAGCTTCCGCACCTGGATGCGAGACTGAGCATTCACCCTTCCGGTGATAAAGCAGCAATCTGTTACGGTATTCAAAGCACTGAAATTCGTGAAATAAAAAATATCCAAAGAGAAATTGAAAAGGTTTACAGTTATAATAAGTAAACCACTATGTATCGGTAATGCAGAGATTACGAGTCGAATGCCTACCTCTGGTAAATATGAAGATCATGATCAATAGGACTGACTTTTTACTTTTTAACCTTCAAATTCGCAGCCGGGAGCTAAAGTTTCCGGCTTTTATTTAAGTGTGCATGTGTTCTTATAATGTTCATGATTAGGTTGATGGTGTTTGAAATCTAATACAACTGGACTGTGATATTTCAGAAATTGTTGGACACTTTACGTAAATTTCAAGTTCCCAATCAGAAATAAACATTACTCATAAGAATACATATAATTATCCATAAATGTAAAACCTAAAATAATCACCCCTCATTTAACACCACTACAACATCGGAAATAGTATGGTGGGGCGATCGAAAAGGGCGCCGGGTCATCAGAGAAGTTTCTTTGTCAATTTTCCCAACTACCGAGTGAATTTTTGTGGTTTCCAGTGCTTCTTTCAGAAAAAAAGACGGCAGTATAGTCAGTTCAATTTTATAACTATTTGAACTAAAATGCATAATGGTTAGTATAAGATGCGTTTAAATGCATTTTATTCCACATTGGCTGTCGTTTCTATTCTCAGAGGTATTTTATCTAACATTCTTCCTCATTGTTTGAGTTTTTCCACAAACCACTTGCTTGTCTTTTCTACATATTCAATTGGTGGTCTATGTCCTGTATTATATTCAACAAATTCTTTCTGAGTGATTGTGATTAAGCCATAAAGTTCGCGAGCTTCTTCAATTGTATAATAATTATCCTTATTCCCCATAATCATTAAAAAGGAATTGCAGAGATTATGACTCGCAAAAGTAAAAGGATCAATCGGTGGGTTTTTAGCTGCATTAATTGGGACCACTATGGCAGCTGCAGTTATTATACGGGAATCAATAGCTGTGAGTTCAAATGTGATTAAACTTCCCAAACTTAATCCCATCATTCCAATTCGAGAAGTATCAATATCACTTCGCGTTGACAAATAATCGATAGCCCTACGGTATTCAATTGCTGTTTGAATTACCATCTGTCTGGTCGTATAAGGGAATTTACGAGGATTTAGGGGGCCTGCATAATCATTTTCATATTGCCTTTCACCATGATAAACAGCATCCAATATCATAACTGCGATTCCATTTTCAAGAAGTGCTTTAATAACCAGCCCACCTCTGGGCCAACTATCATCCTCAAACCAACGTTCCTTGTTGCCGTTTATACCGTCTGCAATAAGAACAATCGGATATTTACCTTCTTTATTTTGTGGAGTAACCAGGTAAGCGGGAACGCGAACTTGATTGACTCCAGTATAGACAATTTTTTCCCTGCTTCCTTCTGGTAATTTCTTTTTTGCGGCAATTTTTGCCTCCAATGGGATTTTTCTATCGTATTCATAAAGATCAGAAATCACTTCAAAAACTTTCTCGCTCTCTATTAAGGGATTAAAATTTGAATCATTTGGCTCTTGTGCTATAACTTTAGAGGAAGTTGTGCAACAAATTATAATTGTCAGAAATAAAAAGGATAATTCTTTCACTTTTGAAAATCTATCGTGAATGTTGTTACTCATGATTTTGTTTTTTTAATTATTGCGTTCAAAATTATAGCCAACGTACTGTGTATATTTACTTTTTGTCCTACAAGAATATGTAAGTTACTGAATATTAAAACAGAATACAAAACGAAATAACATTGGCTTCTTTACGACTATAGAACGTGAAATTTTAGCCGTAATTTAAGGAAGATAATAAAGGCTGTACGAAACAAAAGCGAATTAAGAATGCTCCAGATTGGCTTCAGGAATAAAACGCTTAGGTTCAACTATTATCTTTGTTGAACTAATGTTCTTCTGTCATCCAAGTATTGCACCGACTATTGCAATCTAGTTAACATGCTTTTATAGTTGGTTCGACTTGAAAACTTTTTGAACTAAAAGCACAAGGGTAAATTATAAGTTGTCGTTGCAGA
>JBFEWU010000344.1:0-5022 GCA_041546215.1 Draconibacterium sp.
AGTAGCTGCAATAAATTGCAAGGTTTTAACCATTTGCTGGAAAATAAATTAAAATAAATTAAAGAATATAAAGATGGCAAAACAAAAAAAGATGATAACATGTGACGGGAACTACGCTGCAGCGTATATGAGTTATATGTTCAGTGAAGTAGCCTGTATCTACCCAATTACTCCATCGTCGACAATGGCGGAGTATGTTGATGAGTGGGCTGCATTTGGAAAGAAAAACATGTTCGGACGCCCTGTGCGTTTAGCTGAAATGCAGAGTGAAGGTGGTGCAGCAGGTGCCGTTCACGGTGCATTGCAATCGGGAGCATTAACTTCAACATACACTGCCTCGCAGGGCTTGTTGTTAATGATTCCGAATATGTACAAAATTGCAGGTGAATTACTTCCAACGGTATTCCACGTAAGTGCACGTGCCCTGGCAGGTCACGCACTTTCAATCTTTGGCGACCACAGTGATGTATACTCGGCTCGCCAAACCGGTTTCGCTATGCTGGCTGCCGGTTCGGTTCAGGAAGAAATGGACTTAGCTGGTGTTGCCCACCTGGCTACCATCAAGTCTCGTATTCCTTTCCTGGCGTTCTTCGATGGATTCCGTACTTCTCATGAAGTTCAGAAAATTGAGGCGATAGACATGGAAGACATCGTGCCTTTGCTTGATCAGGAGGCCCTGCAGGAATTCCGTAACCGTGCATTAAATCCTGAAAATCCGGTAACCCGTGGTACAGCTCAAAACCCTGATATTTTCTTCCAGGCAAAAGAAGCAGCGAATAAATTCTACGATGCAGTTCCTGATATCGTGGCCGACTACATGGATCAAATCAGCGAATTGACCGGAAGAACTTATCGTCCTTTCACATATTACGGTGCCGAGGATGCAGAAAACGTAATCATTGCAATGGGTTCGGTTACTGAAACCATTAAAGAAACCATTGATTACTTAAATGCTCAAGGTAAAAATGTGGGTTTAATTTCAATTCATTTGTTCCGTCCATTCTCAGCAAAACACTTTGTTGAAGCATTGCCGGAAACGGTAAAACGAATTGCTGTTCTTGACCGTGCAAAAGAACCGGGAGCTGCAGGTGAGCCTTTATACCTCGACATCCGTTCACACTTCTACGGAAAAGAAAATGCACCTGTAATTGTTGGTGGCCGTTACGGTTTAGGTTCTAAAGATACCACCCCTGCTCAAATTCTTTCAATCTACGAAAACCTTGAAATGAATGAGCCTAAAAATGGATTCACTGTTGGTATTGTTGATGATGTTACCTTCACTTCTCTTCCAATGAAAGAAGAAATTGACATCACACCAAAAGGAACTTACCAGGCTAAATTCTACGGTTTAGGATCTGACGGTACGGTTGGTGCAAACAAAAACTCAATTAAGATTATTGGTGATGCAACCGATAAATCATGCCAGGGTTACTTCCAGTACGATTCAAAAAAATCGGGTGGTTTTACTTGTTCTCACCTTCGTTTTGGGGATGCCAAAATCCGTTCGACGTATTTGGTAACTACACCCGACTTTGTTGCCTGTCACGTACCGGCTTACCTAACAGCTTACGAAGTATTAAAAGGCTTGAAAAAAGGTGGTTCATTCTTATTAAACTCGATCTGGGATGAAGAGGAAACAAAGAATAACCTGCCTGATTCAATGAAAAAATATTTGGCCGAGAACGAAATTAACTTTTACATCATTAACGGTACCCGGTTAGGTGAAGAGTTAGGATTAGGAACTCGTACCAATACCATCATGCAATCGGCTTTCTTCAAAATTACTGAAGTAATTCCTTTCGATGTTGCCGTTGATGAAATGAAAAAAGCCATTGTAAAATCATATGGAAACAAAGGCGAGCACGTTGTAAACATGAATTACTCGGCTGTTGACGCTGGTGGTAAAAATGTGGTTAAAGTTGAAGTTCCTGCAGAATGGAAAGACATTGTTGTTGGTGAAAAAGAAGTTGATCCCAAACGTCCGGAATACATTGCAAAGGTTGTTGATGTAATTAACGGACAAAGTGGTGATGACCTGCCTGTTTCCACTTTCGAAGGCGCAGAAGACGGTACCTTCCCAATGGGAACTGCACAGTACGAAAAACGTGGTATTGCAGTAAACGTTCCTGAATGGCAGGCTGATAACTGCATTCAGTGTAACCAGTGTGCCTACGTTTGTCCTCACGCCGCTATTCGTCCCTTCCTGTTAGACGAAAAAGAAACTGAAGCAGCTCCTGCCGGAACAGAAGTACAGGTTGCAAAACCAGCCAAAGTATTCGGAGGATTGAATTTCCGGATCCAGGTGAGTGCATTAGACTGCACAGGTTGTGGTAATTGTGCCGACGTTTGTCCTTCGAAAGAAAAATCGTTGGTAATGAAGCCACTTGGAACACAACAGGATGAAATTGCACGTTGGGACTACATGGTTGATGAAGTTGCTTTAAAAGAAAACGTTGTTGACAAAACCAAGTCGGTTAAAAACTCACAGTTTGCTCAGCCCTTATTTGAGTTCTCGGGAGCTTGTGCAGGCTGTGGAGAAACTCCATATATTAAATTAATTACTCAGCTTTACGGAGAAAGAATGATGGTTGCCAACGCTACAGGTTGTTCTTCAATCTATGGTGGCTCAGCTCCGTCAACTCCTTACTGTAAGCATAAAGAATCGGGGCACGGACCTGCCTGGGCAAACTCCTTATTCGAAGACAATGCCGAATATGGTTTTGGTTTTTCTGAAGGTGTTACTGCACAACGCGACCGTATATCAGATATCATGACTACCGCGCTTGCCAATGGTGCTACTGAGGCTGAAAAAGAAGTATTTGGCGAGTGGCTTGAGAAAAAAAATAACGCCAATGGTTCAGTTGTTGCATCAAAAAAAGTATTGGATGTAATTGAAGGAAGCAAAAGTGAATATGCTACCGAAATTATGAAACTGAAGCAATACCTGGTTAAAAAATCAAACTGGGTATTTGGTGGTGACGGATGGGCTTACGACATTGGCTTTGGTGGTTTAGACCACGTATTGGCCAGCGGTCAGGACATCAACGTATTGGTTATGGATACCGAGATTTACTCAAACACCGGTGGCCAGGCTTCCAAGTCTACTCCGGTTGGTGCTGTAGCTAAATTTGCTGCTTCAGGTAAGAAAATCCGTAAGAAAGACCTTGGTGCCATGATGATGAGCTATGGTTATGTTTACGTTGCACAAGTTGCTATGGGAGCTAACCAAAGCCAGTATTTCAAAGCATTAAAAGAAGCTGAGGCTTATCCTGGTCCTTCACTGATCATTGCTTATTCGCCTTGTATTAGCCACGGATTACGTGCAAGTATGGGTAAAACTCAGGCAGAAGAGAAAAAAGCTGTTGATGCAGGATACTGGTCATTGTTCCGTTTCAATCCAATGTTGGAAGACGAGGGTAAAAATCCATTCCAGCTGGATTCGAAGGCACCGGACTGGAGCAAATTCCAGGACTTCTTAAACGGTGAGGTTCGTTATACCTCATTGAAGAAAACATTCCCTGCCGAGGCTGATGAATTGTTCACTGCTTCGGAGGAAAATGCTAAATGGCGCTATAATTCTTATGTAAGAATGGCTGCCATGGATTACGCAAAAGAAGAAGAATAGAGATTATTCTGAGATAGAATAAAAAGCCGGTTTGTCATTTGACTAACCGGCTTTTTTCATGAAAGTCTCCCGGGAAAACCAGACGAAAGTTCATGCAAAATTCACCATGATTTTTGCAAAGCACGCTAAAAGATGCGGGAATGGGGAAATAACAACGGCACCATTAAAATGGTCGGAGTGCAAGAAGCGCTAAACAATGTACCGCAAGTAAAAGTTTTATAATTACACCTTTATGCCCTGATTATTTTTAATGTCTACAAATGAATTGCAACTCCAATACTCGAAGCTATTCCATTAACTTTATTTTGTGCATCCTGGTTCTGCAAAGTTTTAAACTTCGAAGTTGCCGAACCATATAAGAAGGATAATTCCAGGGCCAGTCTTGGCGATATAAAAAAACTAACTCCACCTCCAGCATCAAAAGTAGTAAGATTCGCATCTACCTTCTGGTCTGAATAATGAACGTTTGAAGCATCAAATTTTTCGACGTTTTTACCCCAGCCAAAACCGGAATGAATAAATGGTTTTATCTTGTTTTTTCCGAAATACAAACGGGCAAAAGGACCGATCGCAAAGGTGTTGGATTTATAAACATCTCCATCGTCTTTTTCTTTAGCAGATGTTTTTAAGAAATCAATCCCAACCGTAAAATTATTGGCTAAAAAATAGCCCACGCGTGAATTAAATTCAAAACTGGAAGTTGAAACTTCTTCCCCCTCCCAATCTTCATTGGAGTATTGACTTTTTAAGGCACTAAAGTCAAGACTGGTTCCGGCTCCAATAAAAAAATTTCCTTTTTCGGTTTGCGAAAATACATTTAAGGTGCTTACTAATAAAATAATCAGTAGCGTTTGTGTTTTGTACATTATCGTTATTTTTAATTAAATAATTGGTTTGTATCGTATATAAGAATTTCCCATTTCCCAAGTTCAACACGCTCAGTCCCCATAAGAATAAGCACGTAAATTTTACTTTCATCTTTATTGGTAAAAATGTATTTACCATCCGCAGTTTCTGGTGATTCCTTCTCCATTTCAGCCTCGAAAGCCGGGACAGGGAATTTGCCTTCGATTGAAAAGTCTGTAGCATTATAAATTACAGCATAGTTTTGGTCGGAATGAAAATGCCTGTACCGGTGTATGGCAATAAATTTGTCGAATTTTTCAAGGTAGCAGATACTATTAAGTTTTACACCCTCTTCTAAAGCAAATTGATATCTTAAATCCAGGGTTTTATCCGGATTACAGGTATAAACATCTAAGTTTTCAGCAAAAATCCAATTTTTGTTTTGAGTTAGAAAAAACTTACCCTGAAAATCCTTTTCGGGATCTCCTTCTGTGGTGAGATAATCAATAAGAAGGTCTCCACTTGTGAAATTCATTGCAGCCAGCTTGAAT
>JBFEWU010000329.1:0-5256 GCA_041546215.1 Draconibacterium sp.
CAAATGGATGATGTAAAATTCCGGTCATAAGCTTCTTTTTGCAGAAACAGGAGCAAAATCATTCCCTGGTCGCAATAAAAAAATTGGAATGAATTTATGGCCTACATTTGGATTAATATTCATTCAAAAAACCAAAAAAATGACTCAATTATTAGACAAAATGTCGGATGGTGGCCCGGCTTTTACGTACATTATCTTAATCGCATTTATCAGCATAATTATTCTATTTGTACGTGGAATGGTTTTGAAAGGCAACAATTACAAAACAATTGCGCTCATAAAATCGGTGAGTTGGTTCGCTGTTGCCTGGGGATTTCTGGGACGAACTTTTGGACTTATTATGATTTTCGACAAGGTGCAGGCTGCCGGTGATATTGCTCCAAGTATTATGGCAGAAGGCTTAAAAATTGCTCTGATTGGTCCACTCTTTGGTATTCTGGTTTTTGCCTTAGCCCGAATTGGGATACTTGTTTTGATTGGAATACAAAAGGATTTTAAGCCTCAGGAAAACAATTAAAGGTAAAATTGTCATTTCGACACGAGTGTACAAAGGATCAGTTCTCTCATGAAAAAGATTCCTCAGTCTCACCTCTTGCGAAATGACAATTCAGCTTTCCTTAGCCTTCTATCTTTTCATATACCAGAGCCAATACGGCAGCTTCCTTTTCTTTTGCCGAGCTGAGCAATTCTTCTGCTTTTTTCAAAGTCGCATCCAGGTATTCCTGATCTGCAAAACCGACAGCGTTAATTTTTACGTTCAGGTATGCGCCTTCCACGGCAGTTCTTGCACAAAGTGCGCCAACTCCTGCATCAGACACCGAGTTCGGATTTCCGGATCCGGCCATGGCCTGCATTACTTCCAACGAATCGTGCGCCAGTTGCATCACCTTCAGCGGAACATCTATTGCATTTTTTGTGGCGTCATGAATGGCTTGCCTGCGCCCGGCTTTTTCTTTTTCGCTGCTTTTGGGTAAACCAAAGGCTGCCATAATTTTATTGAATGCATCGGTATCTTCATCAACACAATTCAGCAAAGCACTGTGGAAATATTTTCCCTTTTCTGCCCAGTCGGAAAACTCTTCCCAACGATCGTCCCAGCCACGTTTGTGAGCCGATAAATTGGCCACCATCGTTCCTAAGGCCGCTCCCATGGAACCAATGTAGGCCGAAATGGAACCTCCCCCGGGAGCAGGTGATTCCGATGCCGTTTCATCCTTAAATTCCGTCAATGTCATGTCAATCAGCTTTTTTGCTGACCTGTTCTCAATTACGTATTCAATAATTTTCTTTTTTGGATCAAAAGGACTCAACTCATCTAACCCAAGTGATTTAACGGCAATTTTTATGATCTCTGCATCCGACACCCCTAAGGAACGATGTTGTTTACGTAAAAAATATTTTCCTGCATCCAACATGGCCTGCAAGGGAATTAATCCCACCAATTCTGAGCCCGTAACACGAATTCCCCGTTCCTGTGCTTTCTTTAATGTTTCATCGAAGGCCACATGAACAGGAGTGACAGTAATATCAGTGAGGTTTATTGAGATTTGAGCGATACCATATTCTTCAATATACCAGCCGATGGCGCGTGTTTTCTTCAGGCTTCCGGGAACTCGAACCGGTTCGCCGTTTTCATCCTGCACAATCTTTCCGGTTACTGGATTGCCCGCTCGTTTTACACGTCCGGCTTCCCGTATATCAAAGGCGATGGCATTGGCACGGCGCGTTGATGTGGTATTTAAGTTCACATTGTAGGCCACCAGAAAATTGCGGGCACCAATGGCGGTCACACCACTGCCCTTCACCCTTTCATTCCATTCTCCCGGGCCAAAATCAGGGTTCCATTCCTGGCTTATAATGCGCTCTTTTAACGCTTCATACTCCCCCGAACGGCAATTGGCCAGGCTACGCCGTTCTTCTTTAAACGCAGCAAACTCGTAGGCAAAAACCGGAATTCCCAGCTCCTCTCCCACTCGCCTTCCCAGCTTACGTGCATACTCAACAGTTTCTTCCATGCTCACGTTAGCAACCGGAACCAAAGGACAAACATCGGTTGCCCCGAATCGTGGATGCTCACCGGTATGCTTACTCATATCTATTAACTCGGCCGCCTTCTTTATGCCACGAAAAGCAGCTTCAATAACATGGTCGGGACTTCCCACAAAAGTTACAACCGTGCGATTGGTCGCCTTGCCCGGATCAACATCGAGCAAACTAATCTCTGCCACACTCTCAATGGCATCTGTTATTTCCTTTATTATGCTTAAATCACGTCCTTCAGAAAAATTGGGAACGCATTCAATAATTTTATTCATCTGTTTTTAATCGTTTGTTATTAATCTTAATCCCCCGGTTAGCGGATGAAATTTTCGTTTTCTCATTAAAATTGTTTATTTCAGTTGCATTCGATGTATCTCCCATGATTTTAATAATGCTTGTTTGTGTTCCGCCAGCTGGCGGATTATGCTCGTTTCATCTCATTAAAATTGTTTGTTCTTAAAGGTATAAGATACGCCAGAGGCATCCTCCATCGGAGTCCCTATGGGGGCTATGCGGGAACTCCCATGATTTTAATAATATGCCTTCGTATTCCGCCAGCTGGCGGATCATGGTCGTTTCATTCCGAAAAGTTTTAATTATGTCAATTTCAACAACGAACGAAAAGAAATCAAATCGTTATAGCAAGATTCTGCTTTACATTCGAGTTGACAATATATGCGAAAGTAGAAATACCGTAAATATCAGCGTATGATTTTTTACAGTGATATTTATAAGGTTTGTACCTCGCCGTTTAAAATTACGGTTTCAATCAAATTCGATCCGTATGAATAAGGCAAATATTCAATCCCGGGCATTTCGCTTGTAATAAACATATTGGCTATTTTCCCACGGGCGATACTACCGCATTTATGATTTACACCCATTGCATAAGCTGTGTTTAAGGTCGTAGCATTAATAACTTCCTTGGGTAACATTTTATAATTTATACACCCCATTGCAGAAATCAAACTCATATTACCACTGGGCGATGAACCCGGATTATAATCGGATGCCAGAGCAACAGGTAAACCAGCGTCAATCATTTCTCGCACCGGTGATAATCTCATACCCAGGAAGAAAGCTGCTCCCGGCAAAACGGTTGGCATTGTTTCCGAGTTTTTCAATGCGGCAATTTCTTCCTTACCCACAAATTCCAGGTGATCCACTGATAGTGCATTGTATTTTACACCTGCCTGTATCCCACCGGTTAAACCCAACTCATTTGCATGTATTTTGGGTCGTAAACCATATTTCAATCCGGCCATTAAAATTCGCTCCGTATCTTCCACCGAGAAAAATCCCTGGTCACAAAAAACATCAATGTAATCAGCCAATTCTTCAGCAGCCACCTGTGGAATCATTTCATTAATTATGATATCAACATATTTTGAAGGATTGCTTTTATACTCCCGGGGAATGGCATGAGCTCCCAAAAAAGTGGAACGAACACAAATGGGTACAGTTTCTTTTATCCAGCGTATTACCCTGAGCATTTTCAACTCGTCGACGGTATTTAATCCGTATCCGCTTTTTATTTCCACAGCCCCGGTACCCATTTTGATGATCTCCAGAATTCGACCCATCGCATCATTATACAACTCTTCCTCCGAAGTATTGTGGAGTAACTTTGCCGAATTTAAAATCCCTCCACCGCCACGTGCAATTTCCTCGTACGACAGTCCCTTAATCCGATCCAAAAATTCTTTTTCGCGAGGTGCGGGATATAGCAAATGCGTATGAGAATCACAAAAACTTGGATAAACCAAACGATTTGAACAATCAATTTCAATCAGTAAATCATCGTCGCGATAAACATCCTTTAGCTGGTCCATGGTTCCAAACTCTTCGATTATCTCGTCGCGAATAATTACAAATGCATTTTTCAGGGTATTCACCTTACTCATTTCTTTGCCTGCCCTGTAGGCAACAGGAGTATCTTCAACCTGTACAAGTTCTCTTATATTTTCCAGTAATAACTTCATCTTTGTCCGTTTTGTATTAAAAAGGTACGAATTTGATTTTATAAATCAACCCTTTATGCTGAGATTATCAAATGATCGAAATCAGCTTTTAACAGATCGAATCTTTTGCCCCCACAAATCAGGATTATCGGATATTCGGATTTTCGGATCTTCAGACAACAGGAATTGAAGCATTGGAAGAAGTTAGCTGAAAGCTGAAAGGAAGAAGCTCAAAGGAAGAACGCTTTAAGCTGGGCCAGGAGCTGATAAGGATAAGAGACTCTAACATTCTAAATTCTAATATTCATCATTCTGATCACCGCTTAAAAGGGACCGCCTTTTTTCAACCATCATTTTTCCTCTAAATCCATTTTTTAGATCTGTTGAATACCAATAAAATGATTATTTTCGGGAACCAAAATACCGAACTATGCTGAAGAAAGTACCACACACTTATGTCATCATTTTTTTTCTGATTGCCCTCTGCGCTGTACTAACCTGGATTATTCCCGGTGGCGAATACGACCGCGAGACAATCGTTGTAAATGGCATCGAAAGAAGTGTAATCAAAGCCGACTCCTTTCATTACCTCGATAGTGAGATCCAAACCTGGCAGGTGTTTTCTTCCTTTTTCGACGGCTTTGTAAATACAGCAAATATTATTGCTTTTATATTAATGATTGGGGGTGCTTTTTGGATATTAAACGAAAGCAAATCCATAGATATCGGGATTTACTCTTTTCTGAAATTTTCGAAAAAGTGGGAGCGGTCCGGATTCCTTCGGAAAATTGGAGTAAACAACATCATCCTCACCGGGATCATGTTCATTTTCAGCCTTTTTGGAGCGGTGTTTGGCATGAGCGAAGAAACCATCGCATTTACCATCATTTTCGTTCCGCTGGCCATTTCTATGGGCTACGATTCAATCGTTGGGGTTGCTCTGTGCTTTGTGGCTGCTGCCCTGGGGTTTGCCGGTGCATTTTTAAATCCCTTTACGGTCGGAATTGCACAGGGATTATCAAATATACCTTTGTTTTCAGGAATTGAATACCGTATTTTTATGTGGATTGTAATTAACCTGGTTGGCTTTGGGTTCATACTTCGTTATGCGGCCAAAATTCACAGGAATCCTAAGAAATCGTTGGTATACCAAGATGATCATTACTGGAGAAAGCGCAATGAAAACAACAAGATGGACTTCGATTTTAACGTTCCAAAAACTGCCTGGATCTCTTTTCTTTTTCTTTCGGCCTGC
>JBFEWU010000125.1:0-11830 GCA_041546215.1 Draconibacterium sp.
GAAGGGATGCCTCTGGCGCAGCTTTCAATAATTAAAGGCTAAAGCCTGAGCAGCGGTTGCGAATTTTTGCCACCGGGCTGAAGCCACGGTGCAAAATAAGAACTCATCCCAGTTGCGCCATACTCATTTTGTAGCGTTCTTCCTTTGAGCTTTGAGCTTTCCCCGAAGGGATGCCTACGGCGCAGCTTTCAATAATTAAAGGCTAAAGCCTTAGCAGCGGTTGCGAATTTTTGCCACCGGGCTAAAGCCACGGTGCAAAATAAGAACTCATCCCAGTTGCGCCATACCCATTTTGTAGCGTCCTTCCTTTGAGCTTTCAGCTTTGCCCGCAGTCCACGGAGTCATTAATCAATAATCAATAATAATTAATCAATTCCATGTTGTCCGAGAATCTGAAAATCCAACGCACAGTAGTTTATTTAAGTATTTTTTTGATCGTATCAGCACTCAGTTCAACGCCTGGATTAAACCCGGCACCTTGCATATAATCCAACAGGCTTATTTTAAGCTGCCTGGCTTCGGGCCTGCTTTCCAATTCATTCACCAGGTCAGCCCCGCTGATCAATATTTTCCCTTTGCCAACTTTTGCTTCGAGCAACAGGGCCAGGCGACGGTTCGTTACCCAATCGTCAATGATGCGGACGATGGGCTTTAATTCCACGGGGAATTCATTGAGTTTTATGGCATCACAATGGCTCATGGCATCCCACCATTGCCAGTTGCTGTAATATTCACTTGGGAATTGGGCAAGTGCCGGGTGTTCCGGATCACAAAGAATTCCCAGTGTATGCGGTTTTTGGCCACTGGTCCAGGCGGTGTTCCAGAAAATGCTTGAAAAGCCTACTCCCACGTCGCCACCCAAAGCAGGTGCAACTTTTCCTTTGCCCAGGCTTAGCAATACCTTGCCGCCCTTTTCCAAATGTTTAAGGGTTGATGTAGAAAGTGTTTCAACCACCTTGATCTCCTCCGGTTCAATGACCTGATTTTGGGGGTATACCCAAATATCCCAGGAATTAACAAAGGAGTCGATGGCAATCATCAAAGTCAGTTTCCGGGCTTGATTCTCTTTTTGAAACGAATAAACTACTTCGCCCAGTTTTTGGGTATTGCCAATTTCTATGGTTTGCCGGCCAAGTGTTCCTTCGGCGATAACTTTATCTTTCCCGACCAGTTTCCAGGCCGTATTTGCATTCAGTGCTTCTGCCCCAAAATGGGCCACTTCGATGTTGGCAGTCAGGGTTTCACCCTCATTGAAAATGCGTTTTTCTAGCCTTGCCAGCGGAACTGTCGAATTACAAAAGCGGCGATATTCTTCAGCCGTGATATATCCCTTTTCTTCCCAAAAGGGATCGAGAACACCTACCAGCGCCGTTCCCTGCCCCGGGAAATCGTGTAAATCCAGAAGCTGGAAGCCGCCAAAACCAGGTGTACGCAGGGCGGCTTCAATATCGGCTTTGTAGCAAAGGGCCTGCAATTTTCCCGATGCCATCAGGAAGTCCTCCGCAAGATCTCCCATGTGATTGGCTGCCAGGCTTTCCCGGAACAATTCGAAATTTTTTGCTTTTAAAGGTCCCGTGTATTTTTTTATCTCCTTAAAGTCGGGGTAAACACACCACTGTCCGATTTCATGGCTTACCACCGGGCTTTTCAGCCCTTTAATACCTTCCGTCCAGTCGTAGTCGGTACGAGGGGGCTGGCTGTTAATTATACTTTTCAGCCCTTCTCCCCAGCCCTGTATCCTCACATTTATATGGGTGGAATGAAACTGGTTCTCATCGATCACAGGCCACCCTGCCCCGGAAGTATAAATGCGCCTGTCGTCCTTTTCTTTCCAATGCTTGACGAACTCCTTGAGGAAAGCCACATAGCCGGGGCCTCCCGGCTCATTGCCATAGGCCATCATCACAAAGGAAGGGTGATTGCCGTATTCTTTTACAATACGCCTGCTTTCTTCCCAGATGTACTCGTCGATGGGCAGGCCGCTTCCCAGGCGCGTACTTTGGTTGGCCCACGACGAACATTCCACCTGCAGGTAAATCCCCATGGAATCGGCAGCATCGAAAGCGGCTTCGGGCGGGCACCACGAATGAAAACGCACATGGTTCAAGCCATGGTCCTTAACAGCACGGTACACTTTGGCCCAGCTTTCAACATCAGTGGGCGGATAACCTGTTTTGGGGAAAATGGCACATTCCAGTGTTCCCCTGAGGTAAACCTGACGGCCGTTGACTTGCAATTGCATATCGTTCACCCGGAAATCCCTCAGTCCGAAATCCACGCAACTTACATCTTCACCATTTTCAGAAAGCAGTTCCGCTTCAAGTTCATAAACATTGGGATTAAACTCATCCCAGAGGAGCGCATCTTCGCCCATTTTGTAGTTCATTTTAACGATGTTCCGGCCTGGGACAATGTCAAACTTATAGGTTCTTTCTTTCGTTTCATCGCCCGATTTTTTATGCTTTGCCTCAATATTTATTTTTACGGTGTTTTCTGTAAGTGTAGCGTTGTTGATGGCAGCTTTAATTTCAATGGATTTTGATCTTACATCCGGGTAAATGGCCAGGTCTTCGAAATACACTGCACTGGTAGCCCGTAGCGACAATTCACCGGCAATACCGTTCCAGTTGGACTGCGTGTGATCGGAAATGCTATGCGAGTTCACACCCACGTCAATGTCTTTTACCCGGTTGTCTATCCGGATAGTGATGGTATTTTCTCCAATGACCAGGAATTGCGAAATGTCATAAACATGCGAAGTAGCCAGGCTGTTTTGCAGGTCTACTTTCAGTCCGTTTATCCAAACAAGCGATTCCCAGTGAGGACGCTCCAGTGTGAGCACTACTGTTTTTCCTTCCCAGTTCTCAGGAATGCTTGTTTTGGTCCGGTACCAGGCAGCACCCGTATATTTTTTGTCGGGCTGGAGCCAATAGGGATAGCGAATGTTCTCAGAATCAAAGTAGGGGGCGTAAGAGGGATCCTCAAACCATTGTTTGTTCTTCACATTGCCAATCCATTCCGTTTCCAGTGTTATGTCGTAACCTTTGCTGTTTTCAACCATCGATCCCGGAAGCTTTACGGTTTCCGGCAAATCGGTATTAAACCACTTTTCCTTTTCTCCCACATCATCGGGATCCATTTGAAATTGCCACTCTCCGGCAAGATTTATGCTTTCTGTTTCGTGGTTTTCGGAACAGGAAAAAAGGGTGAAAACAATAAAAATTGTAAAAAAGAAAGAAGTAAGCTGGTTCATCGTTATGGTTTTTCAATTGATTTGTACAAATCTAATCAATACCCATGTAAATATTGTTAGTCAGACGGGCTAAAGTTTTCGCTTACATTTTTCTTTGTCAGGGTTAGCTTTACCGGCATAGCATTAGTCTGCGACATTGTCGTCCCTCTCTGCGAGCAGAAAGGGGGAAGAGGGTGAGTCCAACTATTAGAATACCAGGCATTAAACAAAGTTAGATACTAAATGAAACAAAAAATGGAAGGATATGGTCAATTATATTGTTAAAGTGCCTATTTTTATAAGCCAACGAACGACTAAACTGAATATCATGCTAATTCGAATTACTTTTCTTTTTCTGGGAGTCTTATTTTTGTTTTCGTGTTCAAAAAAAGAATCATCAAACATTCCTTTGCCCGAACATCCACGTCCGAATTTCCAACGTTCGCTCTGGCAAAACCTGAACGGAACCTGGCAGTTTAAAGCGGATACGGCCGATGTTGGATTGTCAGAAAACTGGCAGAACAAAACCGGATCTTTCAATGGGAATATTCTTGTACCCTTTTCGTGGGCAAGCCCTGCAAGTGGGGTGGAACTGCCGGATGTGCATGTGGGTTGGTATACCCGGACATTCTCGCTTGAGAATAATGAGGTATGGAATGAAAAAGAAACCTTTTTGAATTTCTGTGCCAGCGATTTTAACACAACCGTCTGGCTGAACGGAACGAAAATCGGAGAACATTCAGGGGGTTACACACCCTTTGATTTTAACATTTCGGAGTTTGTGAAGGAAGGTGAAAATACCCTGGTAGTACGCGTGGAAGATGAGGAATTACAAAACCGCCCGTCAGGAAAACAATACTATGGAAATGCGAAAGGAATCTGGCAAACCGTATACCTGGACGCACGTTCTGAAAATCATATTACGGCATTGTTTTTTACACCCGATATAGACAAAAAGGAAGTAAAAGTAAAAGTAGAACTGGCAAAACTTACTGCAGTTAAAACGGTGTTTGTTTTGCGTGGACCGGGAATCAATTTCAGGCGTGAACTTCCGGGAAATATAAAGATGAGTGAGTTTACAATTCCCATTGACAACATGAAATTGTGGGATCTGGATAATCCTTATTTATATGAAGTTACCGCCGGTTTACAAGGCGAAAACTGGAACGACGAAGTGGCCAGCTATTTCGGAATGCGAAAGATTTCGGCAATACAGGCTCCGGGACAGGATTTTCAATATGTGGCACTCAACAACAAAGCCATTTACATGAAACTTTCGCTCGACCAGAGTTATCATCCCGAAGGGTTTTACACCTTCCCCTCCGATCGTTTTATGAAAGAGGAAATACAGCGTGCCAAGGATTTGGGACTAAATGGTTTGCGCATTCACATTAAAGCCGAAATGCCAAGGAAATTATACTGGGCCGATAAATTGGGATTGTTGATCCAGGAAGATGTACCCAATTTTTGGGGAGAGCCAGACAGTATTGCAAAAGTGAACTGGGAGCAGCTTGCCAGGGCAGAGATGGCACGTGATTACAATTCTCCTTCCATATTCTCATGGGTACTTTTTAACGAAACCTGGGGGCTTTTCAGCAATGAGGAAGAGGGCCGGAGGAGTTACACAAAGGAAACGCAGGACTGGGTGCGCAGCTGGTATCACCGTACAAAAGAATTTGATCCGACGCGTTTGGTGGAAGACAATTCACCATGCAACTGGGATCATGTGATAACCGACATAAATACCTGGCACCGGTATTCGCCGGCACGGCACTGGAGTGGATTTTTGGATATGGTTTGCGAAAATACCTACCCGGGATCGGAATGGAACTACATCGGGGGCAACAAACAGGGGAACGAGCCCATGTTTAACTCGGAATGCGGTGCCGTATGGGGGTATACCGGCAGTACCGGCGACATAGACCTGACCTGGGAATATCACATTATGATGAATGAATTTCGTAAACGTCCTAAAATAGCAGGCTTCTTATTTACCGAGTTTCATGATGTAATTAACGAATGGAATGGGTATTATCGATTCGACCGCAGTAAAAAAATGTTTGGACTGGATGGCCTCTGCGAGGGAATGACCATGAAAGATCTTCATGGAGATTTATATGTGGTTTCCGGTGATGATTTTTACCAGGATTACCAGGGAGGTACTGAAGTGCTAATGCCGCTTGGGATCAGCGCAGTAACAGAAGATATACCCGGGGAATTAAAAGTGGATTTTAAAGTCTATGGGTGGAACGATTTGGGAGAAAAGGAGGAAATAACAGAAGGCTCAATTCCTGCCCATGCCGAAGCGTTCGCATTCACCCCACTGGAACCTGCTAAATTTACCGTGCCCGACAAAAATATGGTACTGATTTTTGCCACCGCCTTGCGCAATGGGAAAGGCAAAGTTCTTCAGCGAAATTTTACGCCATTTAAAGTTTCAGGCCGCAAAAGCACGGATTATATTACCATTACACAAGCTCCGGCAAATTTTACCGAAGCCGACTGGAGTATTAAACAACTTACCCGCCAGAACGGGAATAAGGTTTGGGGAATGGGTTCGGGATATTTTGAATACCAGTTTGAATTGCCTGAAGAGCTGAATGCTGAAGATGTAAGATCCATTGAATTCAGAGCCGAGCTGGCATCGCGTTATCCGCAGGAAAAATACCTGGAAGATGGCGATGCCGAAAGAATCGGGATGACAGTGGTTTCCACCAAGGGAATAATCCCGGGTTACGGGAAAAACAGTTTTCCACAAAGCGATGAAAAAGTGCACAGCTCGGGGGTGAAGATTGCAGCCAACGATCAAATTATCGGTGAGGTTGAATTGTTCGACGACCCTGCAGATCACCGTGGAATTTTGTCGTGGATGAATCAAAATCCGGGCTGGTTGTGGGGAAGCTCTGACCGTAGCAGGCCGTGGTTGCTTGATGAAGCCGGTTCCTATGGTTACCCGGTAAGGATTAAATTCGATGCAACGGCTAAAAAATCAGCTTTGGAAACCGGGAAAGTCACCCTTCGTTTGTACGTGGATGAGCAGACTGCCAACCGGGGAGGACTATCGGTTTATGGTGCCGGATCGGGAATGTATCCGATGGACCTGACACTTCTGATCTCGAAGAATTAAAGCCGGTTCACCCGCTTCACATCCCCTTGATTAAATAGATTATTCCATCTCCCAGTTCATCGACCATCGGGGTATAAACCAACCTTTTCTGTTCTCAAATTTCCGAACGTGCTGGGCAAAGTTTTGCCACATTTTCTGGAACTCCTGCATGTATTTTTCGCTTAATTCTGCTTCTGTTTTTCGCAGTGCCAGTTCACTTTCACTGCGCGTCATCAAGATCCAGCAGGGCATATCGTGTCCGAAAATCACCTGGTAAACGTCCCATTCGTACACCTGGTCATTTTTGGTGTAAAACTCCTGGTATTTTTTTATGGCCTCTGCGGCTTCTTGCTCATGCCCGGCTTTTAAATAAGCAAAGGTCCATTCGCAATAGGGATTTTCTTTCGATTGACCAAGTTTGCCGGTGGGGTGAAACGACAGATCCTGACTCCAGTGTATGAGAGTATGACGCATGGTGGATAAATTGCGGAATTCCTTATCTGGATCAAAGCCATCTTCAAGCATTTTCTGGCGAAGACCATTCATGTCGGCAAACATAACATCAAGAGAAGCAAATTTTTCAAATGGCAATACCCAGTATAAGGAATTTTCATCGGTACGATAGGTCCAGAATGTAAATTGAGTAGGGTAATTTTTCATCAGTTCCAAAGCTTTGTCTTGTGCTTTGGTAAAATTCTGCATGTCGCTGGGAGAAACAAACTCTTCCATTACAAGAAAGTTTGTGGGCAGTTCCTGGGCGTTTGAAGGAAAGATGCAAAAGCCGGTAAACAGGATACATAATCCAATAAAAAGGGAAAACTTTTTCATAATTGTAAATTTTGGTAAAACACAATAGCGTACGTTAAATTGGGGAATAAGGTTATTACGCATGAAAAACAAGTAATGGGATATGCGTTTGATAGACCATTTTCCGGGCTAAGCTTGGATTAAACAACCTCATAAATATGTTCCGTTTATGGGTAGTAAGGGCAAGCGCATCTACCTCCTCATTTTCAAGGTAACTTTCCAGGGTTTGCGACACATTTTTCCCCATTATAAATTTGCATTCAAATTCTTTTCCTTCATACTTTTTATGCAGAATATCTTTCATTCCTTCCAGCCGGGCCAGGTCCCAGCCATATTCATCTGCCTGACCGACATGGGCACAGCTTAGTTTAATATCGAAAGGCTGGAGTATGTCCATTAATTTATCGATGGCTGCAAAATCTTTGGAATCGAAGTTGGTGGCGTATAAGATCTCTTTAAAATCGGATATTTCTTTTTCTGGCATTTCTTTGGGAACAACCAGCACCGGCACTGGGGCGTTAAACATAACATCGGCTGCTACGCTACCAACCGTACCGGACCACGAATTATCTCCTCCGCTGCCGATAACAATCAACCGGGGCTGGTGTTCTTTGGCATAAGCCAGAATATCCTCGTTGGCATATCCGGGTTTGATGATGTAAGATGGACTCTGTGCGTCCCATTTCTGTTTCCCAATATTTTGTGCCAGTTTCGACACGAAACTTCTAAATTCCTTATTTGCAGTCTGTTCAGCTTCTTTTGTTTGGGTAAGAGGCGTTGGATCTACCGGGTAAAAATCGCCAATGGGAACGGCATAATGCAACGGGCTTAAATACGAATGCATGATGATCAATTCGGCCTTTAAATGACTGGCAATGTTAAAAGCAAGCCGGGCTGCTTTTTCCGATACTTCTGAAAAATCGGTTGGAACCAGAATCTGGCGCTTTTCCGGTTTCTGTTCCACGGTTTTGGGCTTTAAGCCTAAAAAAAGGTCGAGCTCATTCATGGCTCTGTTAATGTCTTTTTCAAAGATTTTAACCCTGACGGTAGATGTGGTTGCTCCTTCAATTAAATGATAATCTTCAAGTTCACATTCAATTTTCATTGCCTCCAGCCGCATTTTTAAAATATGCGCTTTTGCATAGGGCAATACTACGATGGTAACTAATTTTTCGATCATGGCTTAAGTATTCATGTTTTTGTACTTATATGTGCAAACAGAAGATTTAGTTTCAGAAATGGCCAAAAAGTTGGGAGAATGAGTAGTAGAATAAGTTGAATAGTTAGAAAAACAAACAGAATGAGGGAAGAAAAGATAAATTTATGGTAATTTCAGAGCAGAATTTAAATCTTAAACCATGACTTATTTACCACAAGAATCCCGCTACGATACCATGAAATACAACCCTTGTGGGAAGTGGGGCTTAAAATTGCCTGCCGTTTCCCTGGGCCTGTGGCATAACTTTGGCGGAATTGATATTTTTGAGAACGGACGTGCCATGTTACACCGTGCCTTCGACCTGGGAATTACCCATTTCGATTTGGCCAATAACTACGGACCACCGCCGGGTTCAGCCGAAGAAAATTTTGGGAAAATACTAAAGCAGGATTTTCGGGCTTACCGGGATGAGTTGATCATTTCATCGAAAGCCGGATATTTAATGTGGCCTGGGCCATACGGGGAATGGGGAAGTCGAAAGAGCCTCCTGGCTAGCCTGGATCAGAGTTTAAAACGAATGGGTTTGGACTATGTGGATATTTTTTATTCTCACCGGCCTGACCCTGACACGCCGCTTGAAGAGACCATGATGGCGCTCGACCGTGCAGTTCGTTCGGGGAAAGCTCTCTATGTGGGTATCTCAAATTACCCGGCAGACATGGCAAAAGAAGCTTCGCAGATTTTAAGAGAGCTGGGAACACCTTGCCTGATTCATCAACCCAGATATTCGATGTTCGAGCGCTGGGTGGAGGATGAACTGCTGGATGTACTGGAAGAGGAAGGCATTGGCTGTATTCCCTTTTCGCCATTGGCACAGGGACTTTTAAGCAATAAATACTTGAAGGGTATTCCGGAAGGATCAAGAGCAACGCGTGAAGTGTTTTTGAAGAAGGAACATGTGGAATCGGCGTACGACAAAATTTTAGCTTTAAACGAAATTGCATTACAACGTGGCCAGTCGCTGGCACAAATGGCACTGGCATGGATTTTACGCGATAAACGAATAACATCGGTACTGATCGGTGCTAGTTCGGTAAAGCAATTGAACGATAATGTGGACATGCTAAAAAATGTAGCGTTTTCGGTGGAAGAGTTGGCAAATATAGAACAGGTGCTGAAATAACCTTCTTCGTTTGAATTTTCCGTCCCACATGAAGCAGGGGCTTTATGTGCTCCAGGTTTGTATTGGCGAGAAAGCCTTTTTGACGGGGCGTTTTATAAAAGCCAAAAGAGGCCCCTCCTTCGGTTTATCGTTTTCGAGAATTCGATTTTATTTGCTATTACAATATCCTTTTAGTCTTGAATTATTTTAGTGTTACCAAAGCATTTAAAATTTGCTCTATCATATTTAATGTGATCCCTGATAATCCCGATTGGAAGGTTGTAACCATAAAAAAAGCCTGCAACTTGCAGGCTTTTTTGTTCTATACTTCTGATTTTACATTCCAATCAACTTTTCTACTCCCCAAAAGAGGGTAAAAATTACTGCCATTCCGGCAATTGCACCAGCTGCCAATGTTAATACCAAATTCATCGGCAACATTTTCTTTTCATTATCAGGGTTTGTCTGAATGACAATCTGATTCTGATTTACTTTTGTTTCCATGTGTTTTAATTTTAGTTTTAGCCCAAAAAAATGACGTTTTCTTCTTTTAATTGTTTGTTGTTTTATCACAACTTTGGGCTTTCACTTCTTTCTTTTTTGCCTATAAAAGACTAAAAAGTATTTTGCAAAGATATGGCATTTCTTTGAAAGATGCCAAAAAGTGTCTCCCTGGAGACGGCTATGTTAAATTGGTGTTAACGTGTGCGTTACCGATTCACACTGAAAATTTCAGGCACATTGCTGAAATGGCTTCTTTTGGAAACAGGTATAAAAAAAGAGGAATGCCATGCATTCCTCTCCTGTATATTGTATAAAATGGTCCTTAAATTGCTGACTCAAATTGCTTCAGAAAACGGACATCGTTTTCAAAGAAATGCCGGATATCCTTAATTCCATAGCGCAGCATGGTAATTCTTTCAATTCCCATTCCAAAGGCAAATCCGGTGTATTTCCGGCTGTCGATGTTACACAGCTCCAGTACATTTGGATCGACCATTCCGCAGCCTAATATCTCCAACCAGCCGGTGTATTTACAAACGTTGCAGCCTTTTCCCCCACAAATGGTACAGCTCACATCCATTTCAGCACTTGGCTCTGTGAAGGGGAAGTAGGATGGGCGCAAACGTATTTTTGTTTCGGCACCAAACAACTCTTTTGCAAAGTGCAGTAAGGTTTGTTTCAGGTCGGCAAACGAAACGTTTTCATCCACGTACAATCCTTCAATTTGATGGAAAATACAGTGGGAACGGGCTGAAATCGCCTCGTTACGGAAAACACGTCCCGGGAAAATGGCACGAATAGGCGGTTCGCTGTGTTCCATCACCCGGATTTGTACACTCGATGTGTGAGTACGCAGCAAAACATCGGGATCCTTTTCAATGAAAAAAGTATCCTGCATATCGCGGGCCGGATGCTCGGGAGGGAAATTCAAGGCCGAAAAAACATGCCAGTCGTCTTCAATCTCAGGACCTTCGGCAACCGTAAAGCCCAGGCGTCCGAATATGCTGATGATCTCGTTTTTCACCAAAGAAAGCGGATGCCGTGTTCCCAGTTTCATGGGTTCGCCGGGCATGGTTAGGTCGGAACCGCTTTCTTCACTATCCGAAGAATCAAACCCGTCTTTCAGGTTGTTAATTTTTTCTAAAGCGAAGTTTTTAAGGGTATTAATCGCCTGGCCAACCTCCTTTTTCTGCTCGGGTGGTACGGTTTTAAAGTCGTTGAACAATTGGCCGATCTCACCTTTTTTGCTGATGTATTTTATGCGTAATTCTTCTACTTCTTCTTTGCTCGAAGCCACAATCCTGTCGATTTCTTCCTGTAAGGCTTTGATTTTGTCTAACATTACCTGCTTTTTAATTGAGGGGCAAAGATAATGATTCAAATTGATTTAATAAGCTGAGTTTCTACGTTAAAATCCAAACACAGCTTATTGCTTAACCAGCTTTCGCAATTTTAATGTCGTCGGCCACCCACCCGGTAATTTTAAGCCAGTCGACATGGCCCACACGATTTGTCCAAAGTGGATTAATATTTTGATGCTATGCACTTTCGGTGTATTTTTTCCAGCTTTCCAGGGCTTTTCCCAGCTGTTCAAGCGCTGCATCCTGGTATTTTTTGGTACCGGTTTTGCGGAACAGAGCCAATTGTGTCGCGCCTTCAATTTTAAAGGCATAGTATTTTCCCAGCAATGCTATGGTTTGTATGTCGTGCAGTGTTACGTGCAATTCCTTGTTTTCAACTGCACCAAAATTGGCAACAATTCCGTTTGCTTTATCTGCTTGTGCATGTAGCATTCCTGCGACTTCAAACGGTGACTTTAAATCTTCCGATTTTCCGTTTTTAACAAAGTCAGGAATCGAC